>NZ_OSDX01000083.1:0-17942 GCF_900382755.1 Vibrio sp. Evd11 | reverse complement strand
GCTCACTGGGTTAGGTATGCCTGAAACTTGCCGTATTGCCTAAGAAACGCACGAAATGGGGCTGCTCTGTCTCTAAACTGAATTACGCAACAAAGCCCTGGGGAATACATCACTAAAGGTCAGATAATCGGTCTTACTGGGAATTCAGGCCGAACAACTGGACCTCACTTGCATTTAGAGCTTTCGGTTGCTGGAGTACCAGTTAACTTCGAACAATATATCAACGCAGACAAAAGCTACAACGACCAATTTATATACATTGCTCAAGCTGAACGTAAACAGCTAATAAAAAGCCTAGCTCAATCTGTACAATCAAACCAACCTCCAACATAGGTTCCCCTAGTAATATTCGATTTACCTTTGAGGCAAACCAAGCAGATACACGCATTATTTACCCCCGAAATAATCGATTCAAATAATGCGCCCCCTCACTAGCTAACCTGAAATTTTTAAAACTTAATCAAAGAGTTAGCCATATGATAACTGCGCTCTAAATTGTAACTTAGTAGTCAATTTCAATTGAACTCCCAAGAATCTTTGCGCAAATGTCTTTTTCTGTAGTTCTTCTAGGCGATATAGCGCTTTACACGCCCTAGCGAACCCTTACAATGTGCAGCAAATATATTTATCAAGGTTTATCTCTATGTCTATTCAATGGTTTCCGGGTCACATGCATAAAGCCCGCAAAGAAATCGAAGAAGTTATCCCACAGGTTGATGTGATCATCGAAGTACTGGACGCTCGTATCCCGTTCAGTAGTGAAAACCCAATGATCTCTTCACTGCGCGGCGATAAGCCTTGTGTAAAAGTGTTGAACAAGCGCGACCTTGCGGATCCTGAGCTTACTGAGCGTTGGATTGAGCACTTCGAGAAAGAGCAAGGCGTTAAGGCGATTGCGATTACCACCAGCGCTAAAGAAGAAGTTAACCACGTTATGGAGCTAGTACGTAAGTTAGCACCGCACCGTGAACAGATGGGTAAGAACATTCGTACAATGATCATGGGCATCCCGAACGTGGGTAAATCGACCATCATCAACTGTTTGGCTGGACGTACGATTGCGGTAACGGGTAACCAACCTGCAGTAACTCGTCGCCAACAACGTATCAACCTTCAAAATGGCGTGATCCTTTCAGACACTCCTGGAATCCTTTGGCCTAAAGTAGAAAACCCACACAGTGGCTTCCGCTTGGCTGCAACAGGCGCGGTAAAAGATACGGCAATGGAATACGATGAAGTGGCATTCTATACAGTAGAATACCTAGCTAAGCAGTACCCTCACCTTTTGAAAGAACGCTACCAAATTGAAGAACTGCCAGAGTCAGATATCGAATTGATGGAAGCCATTGGTCGTAAGCGCGGTGCACTTCGTGCAGGTGGTCATATAGACATTCACAAATGTTCTGAAATCCTTCTTCACGAACTTCGCAGCGGTACTTTAGGTAAAGTAACGCTAGAGCTACCAGAGATGATTACTAAAGAGCTGGTTGAAGTTGAAGAAGCGGCTGCACTGAAAGCAGAACAACAGATTAAGAAGAAAGAAGAGCGCCGTAAGCGTTACTTAAAAAACAAGCGCTAACGTCTTTGAAATTATAAGATATTTACGCTCTGACCGCGAAAAGTTAGAGCGTGAGCATAAAAACTGCACACCTATGATGATAGAACTAACATATTGTCACATAAATAAAAACTCGCATTTACAACCAGCATCGACGTAGACATACTTGCACCAAATTATTGTGACACAGTAGCGATTTACCTCCAATGCGTTCATACCCCGGATTTCAAAACCAACGATTTAAGACTTATTTCGACAATGAAATCTATCTACCGTACGTAAAATTCATCTACGTACCTATTACCATATTCTTTACTTTCATTATCTCCGATTACATCAATTTTGGGTCACAATGCATTTTCCCTGTGGTGTTGAGAACGGTACTTTTCGTCATCATGATGTTCGTTGCGGCTTACTGCATCAAACATAAACCTAACCACTTACAACAGCTCGAAGCTTGTCTTCTGGTCATCAGCGCCCTATTTCTCGTCTATGTTGGTCGCATCGCCATTGATTTTGGGAACTTAGATTATCAAGGTGGCACCATCCTCGTGATGATCTACGTTGGGACATTTTCCAGAATGTCCGCTCGATATAGTTTAAGCGCGCTGACCATTATCTTCTTATGCTATCTCGTTGGCTTAGCACCACCACTTTACGCAGCAGAGCCTAGTCACGAATTGGAAACGATTTCTGTATACGCTTCAGCTTATATTCTTATTGCAGCCTCTTGTTTAAGACGAGATTTCGAAGTGCATAAACGCTTTACTCAATCCGAACAGCTTCGTAAACAAGCCATCCAGCTACGTAAGCAATCTAACTTGTTTGAAGCTCTCTCGTATCAAGATGCACTCACCGGGTGCTATAACCGACTGTATCTGCATCAAGTTATTGAACCGAACATTGACCGACAGATTTCAATGACCACTATCATGATCGATGTTGATCACTTTAAGTCAATCAATGATACCTATGGCCATCAGACCGGGGATGCGGTCATTAAAGATTTGGCTGAAGCGATTCAAGACACCTTGCCACAGCACAGCACCTGCTTTCGTTACGGAGGTGAAGAGTTTTTGGTCATCATCCAAAACGAGAGTGAGGCAAGCATTAAGCAGCTTGCAGACGACTTATTGGCTTGCCCAGCTCAGCTTCGATTTGAAGTCACGGTATCTATTGGCGTCAAGCATGTGGCTCAAGCCTTAGGATCGGTTGAACAACTCATCAACGATGCCGATCAAGCTCTCTATTCATCGAAGAAGAAGGGAAGAAACTGCATCTCTTGGTCGGACTAGAAACCCACTAACGCCCTAAAAATGAGAAAGCCCCAGACCTATTCAGTCTGGGGCTTTATTATTCGTTCTAACCGCACTTAAATTAACGTTAGTTCGCTAAAAATAAGGCATGTTTAATATGGGTTAAGAATACACAACACTCGCCGTTTTTTGTTCAAGCTCCTCTGGAGAACCCCAAGAGATCACCTTCTCGTTCACTTGGCTCCCACATGGTGCGTTCCAAACTTGCTCTAGTTCTTCTTTACCACCAATTGCTTGATAAAATGCAATGGCTTGGTGATTCTCAGACATCACCTCTAAGTAGAGTCCTGAGTCCGAATAGTATTGCTGCAACCACTTCGATAGTTCAGACAATAGACGCTTACCGACACCACGACCGCGGTAATTATTGTCTACATGTAACGCATCAATGAACGTACCACGTTCAAAGTTGTGATTACCAAACGCGCAGACAAAACCAACCAGTAAACCGCCCTCTTCTAGCAATAAAACATGTTGGTTAAAAGGAGGATTAATCAAACGAGTCTGCCAAATAACAGATCTGTCCTCCAAAACATCATTTTCTAAGTAATCATCAGCAAGAATGCCACGGTAATATAGCTTCCAGCTATCCGCGTGTAATTGGGCAATCCGCTCATAATCTTTATATTCAGCTACCTTAATTTCCATTTATTAGCCCTTAGTACTTCCATTTATGACTTGCTACTACATTTCACACTACCTTTATACAATATTTAAGCAAAACATACTAATACACGTTTACACTTTCAATATTGACTTACACGTGTACGCTGATATTCTAGCGCACAGATGTAAGCCCAATGGAAATTTTGCTAATGAATAGTGCTGACAAACCATCAACAAAGAAGCCACCATTAATCTGGCTCAATATTTTTGTATTCTCTTCTAGTATGCTGCTTGCTGTTGTTGCGGCTCCCGTATATGGCTACTTTTTTGGCTATGGAATGGAGCACTGGATATGGCTAGCGGTCTGTTTTACTTTTTGTAATCTGTCTATCACAACAGGCTATCACCGCTTATGGTCTCATAAAGCGTTTGAAGCGCATTCTAGCCTAAGATTCCTGTTTGCTTTGGGCGGTGCATTTGCCCTCCAGAACAGTGCACTACACTGGTCTTCTGACCACCGAGTGCACCACAAGCATGTCGACAACAACGACAAAGACCCATACTCAGCCAAACGTGGCTTCTGGTATTCACACATTGGTTGGATGATCCGTAATTACAACACAGCAATGTATACTGATTACGAGAATTGTCGTGACCTGAAGAAAGACAAGATCGTGATGTGGCAGCACAAGCACTACGTTCTGCTAGCATTGCTCATGAACATTGGTGTTCCTATCGCATTAGGGGTGATTTACGGCGATGTGCTTGGTATGTTGTTAATCGTAGGTGCGGTTCGTTTGGTACTTAACCACCACACAACCTTCTTCATTAATTCTCTTGCTCATATCTGGGGTAGCCAACCTTTTACTGACAAAAACACAGCGCGTGATAACGGTGTGTTAGCAGTACTCACTTTTGGCGAAGGCTACCATAACTTCCACCACATCTTTGAGAACGACTACCGTAATGGCATTTACTGGTGGCAATACGATCCAACGAAATGGTTGATTAAGATTGCTTCATTGATAGGCCTAGCAAGTAAGCTTAAGAAAACACCCCAAGCTCGTATTGAAAAGGCCGAAGCGACAATGCTACTGAAACGCACTCAGCAGAAAATCATGCACCGTGCCGACAAACAGCAAATCGCAGACAAGCTTCAACAAGAGTTCGATGCTCTAGTATCCAACATGAACGAATACTACGAAGTCAAAAAACAGCTACTTGAAAGTAAACGCGAAGACGTTGTGAAGAAGTACGAACACTCAGTACTTAAAGTTCGTTACCAACAAATCAAAATGAATTTTGAACAGCAGAAGAAAAATTGGGCAATGACAGTAGAACAATACGCTTAGGGTAGAGCAATACGCTTAACACCCAAGTAACAACACAGTTTGATTCTTGTTCTGAAGCCCTCATATTGCTATGAGGGCTTTTTTATTTCACAGATCTAATTAAACCCATGAAATTTAAGTCTTTATTCTAATAACAGACACTAGTTCCAAATGTCACATTTCCAATGCAACAAGATATCAACCCATAGAGCTTGCTGTGACAAATATCACTTACAGAACGATATCCATCTCATAATATGCGTGTCCCAAAATTCTTTCAGCAATTAGCGGACCCATTTTATGAAATTGTTAAAAACATCTATCGCTTTCGCCATCTCTTCTGCACTTTTAATTGGTTGCAGCAGCGACACGGATTACGTTCAACCTGAAGAAGTTAAGATCGCTACCTATAACTTGTCATTTGACCGCGCAACCTTTCAAGATCTCGTAACTGAAATGCAAATCGAACCTAGCGTCCAAGCGACGTTGGTGTCCGATTATTTGGATAATACAATTAGTGCCGATGACAAAGAAACAGCAGCGAAAGTTATTCAGATCCGTAACGTAGCAGCGGTGATTCAAAAGAATCGCCCTGACGTGCTTATGATGGCTGAATTTAACAATGATGGTACTGGCACCGACAAATCAGCGCTAGAAGGCTTCCAGAAAAACTACCTTTCTGTCGCTCAAAGTATTGAAGGTGCAGGTGGCGACGCGAACCTAGAACCAATCTCATACCCATATTTTGAAGGCTACTCTACCAATACAGGTTTACTAAACGAGTTTGGTTTTGATTTAGATAATGATGGTAACGCTGGAACACTGCCTGGAGATGCGTGGGGCTTCGGTTTCTACCATGGTCAGTATGCGTTTGCTCTAATGTCTAAATATGAGATAGACACGGCCAACACTCGCACATTCCAAGAATTTAAATGGAAAGATCTTGAAGGTGCGACTATCCCAACAATCACAGTATGTGATGATCCTAGTAAGTTCCCTGTAGGCATGGATTGTGGTGACGAGTGGTACACCGCGGCTGAATGGGAAGAAGTTCGTCTATCGTCAAAAAACCACGTCGATGCTCCAATACTCATTCCTACCAAAGATGGTACAGAAACCGTTCACTTATTGATGTCACACCCTACTCCACCAGCTTTCGATGTCGGTAAGAACATTGAACAGAACGCAGCAGAAGTCGACTTCTGGCACCAATACATCCAAAACAAATCGTTCATCTATGATGATTCTGGAAAAACTGGCGGTTTAGAACAAGGTAAACACTTTGTCATGATGGGTGACCAAAACCTAGACCCAGTAGATGGCGACGGTATTAGTTCTGTAATGCAAGACTTGCACAATGATGCATTAGTTAACCAAGATGTCACCAATGGCAGCTTGTATCCAACAAGTTATGGTGCTGCTGAACATGCCGTTGATAAATCATCGTCTCACCCACAGCCAAACCGCATTACTTCTACATTCGGGCTTGCTGTAGATTACGCACTGCCATCAGCTTCATTAAACATTGTTGAGTCTGGTGTTTATTGGTCAGCTTCGTACGAAGAAGGACGCAAGCTATTCAATGACTCACGAATTGGTGATTATGGTAACGGAAAGGATGTTTCTTCAGACCACCGTATGATCTGGGTGAAAGCGGATTTCAGTAACTAACCCATTCAATTGAGATCTAAGAAGCCCTCATATTGCTATGAGGGCTTTTTTAATAAGCGCAACCGATCACCCTAACGTTATGCTCTCGGATTTAAATTGTGGACGCCAAGAACCATAGTTATTTGATTCCAGAACTCTTTCTTCAACCTTAATTTATACTTATATTACTTTAACTTACAGAATTTAAGGCCGAGGAATTGAACATGAGTAAACTGACCATTATCGCAACGATCGTCACTAAAGAAGACAAAACTGAGCTAGTTAAATCAGAGATGATTAAATTGATCGACAAAACCCGTGTTGAAGACGGCTGTATTAACTATGACCTGCACCAAGATAACAGTAACCCAGCTCACTTCGTTTTTCATGAGAACTGGGAATCTGAAGCTCATCTAGAGAAACACTTAGCGAGCCAACACATCGCCGAGTACATGGCTGCGACTGAAGATTGTATTGAAACCTTTGTGCTTAATAAAATGACGCACATCGCCTAACCAGTCACTCAGTACTAATTTAATAAAAACCCTGCTCTGACCGCAGGGTTTTTCTTTTCTTACCAGTTATACTTTTTCGAATTCATTAAGTTCCTTACCTCTGTACTATTTGTCCCCCTTAATAAGCACTAAACTGCCTACCACTACAAATATTCCTAAACCATTATCAAACAACCTCACGAAAGATCATTCACATTCATTGAAATATTCCGAGTGTCATTTGGCCATAAAATGAACGCCAAACGATATGAACAACAGTCGACAGGAATGTAGATGAATACGAAACAACTTGAGAGCGCGGTTAGTGAAGTGACCTTGTTCAACCAGCACCTGCAGTTAATCCAATCCGTACATACCATTCCAACACCAAAAGTGAATTGGGAGTCGATTGCCATGGAACCTGCGCCTGCAATGCCAACAGTCCGCTTCGACCATAAAGTCAAAGCCATGGAAGCGCTTGATGAATACAAACCATACTGGCCAGATATACTGTTGGGTAACAAATCTAAGTTTCACACCCTCACAAACAATGTCGAGCTAGCAGCAGAGAAAGACATCGAACAATACAAAGCGGAATTTGTAGATTGGGTACAGAACTACAGTTACTGGGCAAAAGGCAATCAATTGTCGCAAGGCGTTTTGAATAATGATAGCCAAGCAAAGCTGTCTGCCCTTTCTGAAGCTCAGCAGAACCTGATGAACGCGACAGTGGTAGACACCAAGCTGATCAACCATAACTTTAATACCTATAAGAACGGTCACCTGCTAGAAATCAATATCCAGGTTAATAAGCACAACGTGATCCCTAAAGAAAAAAAGGTATTGTGCCAGGGCCAAGTAAAGCTTGAAACACTGTCGCTTTCTGAAAGTAATGCCTTATATCGGGAGTATGTCTCAAGCTGCATTCTCAAATGTGCGCAAGACGCGTTCAATGTATTACCCGAGACGAGCGTCTTGATCAACGTCGAGCAAGTTTCAGCAGACCAATCGAGCGAAACCATAGTTTCATGCCATATCGAACAAGGATTACTCGAGTTCTTATTAATTGAAGATGATAAACCCTCTGAGACACTTGAATTCTTTGTCCACATTGAAGATTTCAACCCTCATCGAGGCGATGGGTTCTCAGCGATCAAAACGATCTTTTCGCCTTTGCCTATCGCGTCATAACTTACTCGCATTTTCTATTCAATCATTGACGACTCTTCACGACTAACCTTGCGTTCGTCGTGTTCAATCATCTTATTATACCAAACCATTATGTTGACACTCGCTACCTCACAAACCACGCGCCCATTAACCAACACAGTTTCATACACACGATCCCTAGCAAAGCTGCCTTTAGCTCTCATCGCGTTCTCTATACCCGTATTTGGAAAAGAGGCTGTAGAAGAGGTTGAAGAAGTCGTACTCGAGAACGAAGCCATATTAAGCAAAGATTCTGAGTTAAAAGACGAAGCTGAAGAATCTCCGTTCACGACCCTGACCAAGCTCGGGTTTATCTACTCCCAAAACACCAGTTCTTCTTTGTCGATCAACTCTGGAATCTCTGTTGGATACAAAAAAGAGAACTGGGGGCAACGAGTTCAGTTTGATACCTATTACACCGATGCGGAAAATGACGAAGATGGTACTAACCGCTATACCACAAACTATGGCATCAGTTATGACTTAAACGAAGTCACCTATTTGGTTGCGACAACTCGCTTTGAGCACGACCACTTTGGTACTTATCGTAAGCAATTCATTACCGCGACTGGTTTGGGTCGTCACTTTTACGATACCGAAAGAATCAAGCTTCAAGGCTCTGCTGGCCCAGGTTATCGAATCAGTCAACGCCAATCATCCGATGAAGAGTTCCCTAACAAAGAGAACTACGAACTTATTGCTAATGCCAGTATCGATGGCTCCTTAATGCTTACTGAAACGTTTTCTATGGGTGCTACTGCGAACATGGCTTACGGTGAAGAGAACACAAATTACAACCTCAAAGGCTATCTTAAGAACATTCTGATGGGTAATTTGGCACTAACCTTTGATACAGAATACATCTACAACACCACTGTTGCATCAGACCAAAGTAACGCTGAGATCTACAGCTCAATGAATCTAAACTACGATTTCTAAGAAAGATTTCCCCCATCGAACATGCAAAAGGATTTGCGTGATCGTCCAATAAATCATTACTAGGACCTATACAAACACTCGCTTCATTGCCCCAACACCTGCTTCCATTACTTAGAAAAATTGTATTGATATGTGTTTTTGGAATCGGTCGCTCAAAGCTCTGTCAGCTAAATGTAAAACCAGTCTTGGACCAATGAAAATCCCGTAATTTATCGCTAAAGTCCGTCCACATTTTGTATTACAAATCACTTTTTATGTTCAATTCTCAACAAACTTTAAAATACTTCAAGATTGCTGCACTTATTTCTAGCGGTTTATTACTCACAGGCTGCGAAGCCAACGCTAAAAGCTATCAATCAGACCTTACAACATGTACCGACTGTAACTGGAACATAGAGCAATGGAAAATCACCCTTCCTGTCAGTGGCGACGATTACTACAACAATGGTCGTAGCAGCGCTGCCGAACTCATCCCCCAAGAATGTAATGGTAAAGCGTACTTAACCAACGGCACCAATCTACCTTGGTTCTCTCGAGAATCAGTTAACGGCGAAGAGCGCCTCAAATTTACAGTCGATCTTGGCGGCCAAGTTTCTACAACACCAAACACAAAATACGTTCGCTCAGAGCTTCGTGAGCTCTACAACTATGATTCCGAAAATCGTTGCAGCACTAAAAAGCAAAACTGGGCAGTAACAGGAACACATGAATTAAAAGCAACACTGAGCGTTGATCAATTTCCGGATAAAGAAGTAACGGGTAGTGACCCAAAAGTGGTTCTTGGCCAAATCCATGGTAAAGACATTAAGCAAGCGCTCGTGAAGTTGCAGTGGAATGGTGAGAACAAACCAGTACGTGTCGTTCTAAATGATTCCTTTCTGCCAGGAAACAAAGTTTGTAGCGACTGTAAGCCTTTTAGTGTCAACCTAGGCTACGCACCTGCGAACCTTGATTGGGATTACACAATCCGTCTCAATGACCAAGGTATTTACCTTTCAACGCTCATTAATGATGAATTAACAGAGCGATTCTTACCTTGGGGTGTCGAAACAGAAGACCGCGATGGCAACAAGGTTACCCTTTCAAAGGCATGGTTAGAGAAAGAGTATTACTTTAAAGCCGGCCTTTACGCTCAAATAAAACCTTCAAGAGAGTTTGCAGGGCAAGTGTTCTCGGTCAGTTTCTCGAAGATCAATATTGATCATAACTAATCACGCTTAATTAAATCTTAGATACAACGAACAGCAGGCTTTAACCCGATAAGCTCCTACTCTCTTGAAACAGCGCATTTATTCCTTCGGTCATGCGCTGTTTTTGTTTCTAATCGCCAATGTAAAGCCTCTTTGTTCGACTCCCTTTTTCTCAATTTCCTGTTGATTATATAGAAAACGTTAATTCTGTTTTGCTTAACGCCCCGTTTATCTACAAACCTTGGTGTAATAGATTGGACTCAAGCAAACAAAAGGAGCGAATACATTATGTTATCTAATCAACTAGAGCGTGCACGCGCCATCGATTTACCAACACGCGAAGCGATGCTTCAACGAGCTCCTTCTGTGCAACAGTTTTGGGACAACAATAAAAGTCTGTTCAGTGAGGCTTGGAAAGAGTGGGAAGTGAGCGCAGAAGGCAGCCAGCTAAATTTCGATGATTCATTACTGGATGCTCGTCTACGTGACGCCGTTAGACAGGCGTGGCAAGATCCAACGAAAGAAATTGCAGTGCGAGACTTGCTCGAAGAGGTCTCACCTAGTGTGTTTAAATTCCAGTTCTTTGACCCTGAGCGTTTGGCCGGACTACGCGATTACTTAGAAGAAGTATCAAACGCTCAAATCCCGTTGCGCCCACCTTATGGCATAGTTCTCAACCGAGGTGGTGCGATGTTGGATAGCCGATCTGAAGGCTACTTAGCAGCACCGAGTTTCCAAGCGTTTTATCGCGATCTGCTCGACAGTTACATGCGTCCGATTGCGCGTTTGTTGTTCCCAGAAATCATGGGCTACGATACGCAAACTTTTGGATTCTCTATTCAGTATCAAGCGAACAAAGATACATCTTTGCGCCTTCATACTGATGCATCTTCTGTCACGCTCAATATCAACCTGAATTTACCCGATGAAGCGTTTTCAGGTTCTGCACTCAACTTTTATGACCCGGCAACAGGCAAAATGAATGAGGCGACATTTACACCCGGCATGGCAATGATCCACCGAGGAAACGTAGCACACGCCGCGTTACCAATTACCAGTGGTGAGCGCTCTAACTTCGTACTGTGGTTATATGGCGACCGTGGACAGATCCCACAGCACAACTCAGGATTGGAAGCGATAGACGCTCATCAGCGTTGGACTGTCCCTACGGTTGTACCTGATAACTTTGCTCCATTCTAGATAAGTACACACCGTTTTAATCAGTTCGATTCGGATTAGCTTGTTCAAGCGACTAGTAGTCGTAAATAACAAAGCGCCACCATGATATTGGTGGGCGCTTTTTCGTATCTTCAATTACGTAAATTGTAATCATTCAGCTAGATTATGCTGGTTTGGTTCTCAATCGAGTCAACACATCCATTTGCTTTAGGTTCGCCATACCGACATACGCGACAGGCACTAAGAACAGTGAGAAGAAGGTTCCGGCTGTTAAACCTCCGACTAACACCAAACCAATATTGATTCGCCCTAATGATCCCGGGCCATCCGCCAAAGCTAATGGTAATGAACCGAGGATCATCGTCAATGACGTCATCAAAATGGGGCGAAATCTTGAACGTACACTGCTGATCGCTGCTTCCTTCGCACTTGCACCAGCTTTGCGTCTCTCGTTGGCGAACTCCACCAGCAGGATGCCGTGTTTAGTAACAAGCCCCACTAAAGTCAGTAAACCAATTTTTGAGTAAATATTGAGACTTTGCCCGAATACCGAAAGCGTCAAGATTGCACCTACAATACATAATGGAACCGTCAGCAAGATGATCATCGGGTCGACAAAGCTTTCGAACTGCGCCGCTAAAATCAAAAAGATAAAGATCAACGCCAATACGAACAACACTTGAGCACCAGCACTCGAATCAACCAAGTCTTTTACAATACCGTTGAATTCATAGCGTTGAGCAGGCTGCAATAAACTCGGTACGTTATCGTCAACATAAGCTTTTACATCACTAGCCGTATATCCGGGCATTAAATCGGCTGTGATTTCCGCACTGTCTTGCCCCATGAACGTCTTGAAGTTCGATTCCGACGTTACTTGTTTAATAGAAACAAACTGGGACAACGGAAGTCTTTGACCGGATTGAGAGTCAACGTACAACTTATCCAACACTTTGAAATCACCAAGATCTTTACGGTTTACTTGCACTTGTATTGGGTAGGTATAACCGTCGTCTGCTTGCAAATCTGCCGCTTTGACAGAACCAAGGAATGTCGATAACGCATTGGTGACGTTCCCGTAATCAACGCCAGACAACACAATCGCATTACGGTCAATCGACAAGTCATAACGTAACTGGTCACGCAACATTGAGTTCTTAATGTTGGTCACACCTTCGTAATCCTCGAGCGCCTTAACGACTTCGCTCGCGGTTTCAGACAGCACAGCGGTATCGCGGTTAACCGTGGTTAATTCAAGAATCATGTTGGTCGCAATGTTCAAGTTATCTGCTGAACGAACCTTGAAAGACATGCCGTAAGCCGAGACTGAACTTTGTGCCTTAGCGATAAACACGTTCACCAATTCATCGGCTGACTGGTCACGTTCACCCCATGGTTTCAATAGAACGTGATTGGTCGGTGTACCTTCGATGTACGACAAATTCGCTTCTACTGAACTATCACCTTTAAACACACTGTTAAGCTGTTCGTTGTTGTCTAGATGGTACTGACGCCCAACCCCAGTTGGAGGCGTGGAAGTCACTTCAACAAACCCTGTATCTTCCGTTGGAAGTAACACTTGAGGCATTTTCCAAACCGCTAAAGCAGATAAAGCGATCAGCACTAAAGCAATGCCACTCATTAAAGCCTTGCGATCAAACCATTTACCTAGCTCTTTAGTGTATAAATCCGATAAGACATTGAGTTTCGCATCAACCTTTTGGTGCCACTTCGCAGGACTCGATACTGGCTTCATTAAATAAGCACTCATCATTGGCGAAAGCGTTAATGCCACAAATCCAGAGATGATCACTGCTGCTGCAAGCGTGAACGCGAACTGCCTGAACAGATCGGCGGTCAAACCAGCCATCAGGCCGATTGGCAAGTAAACAACCGCTAAAGTCAGCGTCATCGCAATCACAGGAAAGACGATCTCTCGACACCCCTTAATTGCCGCGTTAAATGGAGTTTCACCCTCTTCGATATGACGGTAGCAGTTTTCAGCTACAACGATCGCATCATCGACCACTAGACCAATCGCGAGAATGATAGCCAGAATCGTCAACACATTGATGCTAAAACCAAGTAAATGCATCACAGCAAACACACCAATCACACACACGGGAATGGTGATGATCGGGATGGAAGCAACTCGAAAAGAGCCAAGGAACAGAACCACCACTGCTGAAACCAGAACTATCGCTTCAACTAACGTGATGAAGCCTTCATCAATTGCGGTTTTAATGAAATCTGCTTGGTTGTAAACCATCTTCATCTCAATGCCTTCTGGCAACTGTGGCTGAATCACATCGATTTGTTTCTTAACTTTATTCGCAACGATGACTGGGTTTTCACTTTTCAGCGGCAACACTTGGATCGACATCGCTAGGTTGTCGTCTACACGTAGAATACTCGGCGTAAGACTCTCCTCACCCATTTTGACTTCGGCAATATCACCAATACGAATGATCTTGCCGTTATCAACACGGACTACCAAGTCTCGTACATCATCAACGCTGGTCACTTGGTTTACTGGGTTGATGGAAAAATCTCTTACCTGCCCCTTGATAGTACCCGCGGTAAATGTCGCGTTGTATGAGCTTAATGTTCCAACCACATCGGATGCACTCATATTCAGAGCCATCATTCGATCAGGTTGCAACCAAACACGCACCGCTTTTTCGCTGCCACCATATGGCCCCCAAATACCTCCCACACCTTGGATATGTTTAAATTGAGGTACGACTTGCTGGCTAATGTAATCGTACATATCTTGCTTAGACATCTTGCCAGTGTTCACAAACGTGATGATGTTACTCGGCATACTGGTGTCAGAAGAGTCGTCTGTTACCGTTGGCTTATCCGTCATACTCGGCGGGAAATCACCAATCGCTTCGACACTGCTGCGCAGGTTGTTCATCAAGCTGGTGTATTCGACGTCATTAATGTCATCTTCAAAAATGATTTTGAGATTACATGTGCCTTCCTGACAGTCCGTGGTCATGGTTTTCACGCTATCGAGGCCAGTTGCAGCGGTAATTAGCTTGTCTGCCACATTGCGTGACATGAACTCAGCACTGGCTCCATTGATCGCGGCAGTTACTGTTGCTGAAGGTGTCTTATGTTCTGGAAAGTACTGGATTGAGAGCTTTTGAAACGACAAAAGCCCAAGCAAAACAATGGTGATGCTCAGAACCGAGGCAAATACAGGATGCTTGATACAAATCTCAGGAAGCTTCATTCAGATTCTCCTTCGTTACAGCTTCCTTGCTTAATGTTTCCTTGCTTTGGGTTTCATTCGATGAATGCTCAACAGTAACGTTTTTTTCTGTACCTTTACTGCTTTCGTTAATTACTTCGTCAACCGCTTTTGATGATTCAGTCCAATCAACAGAAGGTTCAATCGGGTGTGACTCATCAACTTGAATTTCGGTCATTTCTGCTTCAGGCTTAACGGCTTTTTCCGAGCTATCTTTAGCGGCCTGCTCGGTTATCAGCTCAACCGTTTTCTGCTCGGCATTTGGGTTCATGACCTTAACTAACGACGCTTTCTTTAGGTTCTGCTGCCCCGTCACAACGACGTTATCGCCCAGTTTTAATCCCTTCTCGACAACAACGTAACCGTCGTTAGTATTCACGCCCAGTTCAACGAAACGTTGCTCGATCTTTTCACCATTCACCACCCAAACAAAGCGCTCTGCATCTTTGGCTTGAACGGAGTTTTGAGAAACCACCATCTGTGTTGAGTCTTCGCTCGTCATCTGACTCACCTTGGCAAACATACCTGGGACTAAACGATGATCAGGATTGGTCACATGCGCGTGCACTTCTACTCGGCCCGAGCTCTCGTCTACCACTGGTGCGATATAATCCACCACGCCAGAAAACGCTTCATCGACAAAGGCATCAACTTGGATGGACACATTCTGCCCAAGCTTTGCGTGCCCTAAATCCGACTGTCCAATGGAATACTGAACTTCTACAGGATCGAGCTTGATCAGGCTGACCAACGCGGTTGCACTATCAATCTTACTGCCCACTGAGTGGGTGAAGTTGGTTAACTGCCCATCAAATGGCGCGACCAATAAATAATCATTCATCAACGCTTCTTTCTGGCGGAAATCAGCAGCGGCCAGATTCGCTTGTTCTCCCAGCTCTTCCACATCTTGCTGCGACATAGAGTCAGGCTGTTTTTTTAGTAGTTCTTGTACTCGCTTTAGTTTTGATTTCGCAAGTGCTAGAGAGCTTCTTGCTTTGTCTAAATCGGCTTTCGCTTTGGTATTGTCCAGTTGAGCGATCAGTTCGCCTTTTTCAACTGAATCTCCATCTTTGAAATGGATGTTGAGAATTTTTTCGGAGGCACTAAATGTCAATGCTGCAGAATCCGTTGCCCTGATTTTGCCAACCTCGTTGATTGAAGATGTGAATGCTTGTTTGTGCGCTTTTTCGATAGTCACAGGAATCAAGTTTGAGTCTTGAGCAAACGATGGAGAGATATGTAAGGCAAACAATACCAAACAGATTGTTTTACTAAGCTTTGTAAATTTCATTTTTAATAACCATAACCGTTGAATTCGTCTGAATTAAAACGTTTTTCTAAGCAGCTATTTCTTACTTAATGAGCTTCCAGCTATTTAAATAATGCTAAAACAGCTAATAATGAGAAAAGGGCTCAACTCACTGTCGAGCCCTGCAATTTTTTATATGATTCCTAAATTTTTACGTTCTGAACTCCAAAGTAAAAGTTAAAAACGATGCTGATATTGAACACCAAGCAAGAGAGCATCGGCAGTCACATCAGCTGTTATATTGGAACTCGTTCCTGGAATCGTCGTCAGGTTTTCGTCAATATCTTGTGATTCTCCGATGATAAATCCGACTCCAACGTCCACAGAGCTGGCCGCTGTGAAGTGATATGTGCCTCCAACTGTGAGCAAATGACGGTTAACATCGGGAATTGATAATAATGTAAGTTCGTCAGTTGGGGAAATGTCGTACATGTAACCCGCTCGTAGAACGATGTCTTTGGACATGGTGTAGGTACCACCGACAGAAACATGCCCAGCATCTTTCCATTGATACTCTTTGATTGAATCGTCATAAGAGTCAGAGGTTAGCGAGTCAAATTCAGACCAGTTCACCCATTGCAGGCTGTAGTGAAAAGCCCACTGTTCGTTGAGTTGGTGCCATCCGGAAAACTCAAGCGTGTCGGGCAATGGAACATTCATCTTGTCGGCAGGGACTCCACCTCTGGCAATGTCACCCTCCACTTCAATATCTGGGCTGTAACGGTAAGTAATACCAAACTTGTTATGTTCATTGACTTGATAGGTCGCACCAACATTTGCCCCCAAACCGAAGCCGTCTGCATCTACGTTTAGCAAGTTTTGACGGTAGATTTCACCTTCACCGTAAATAACATCAAGCCCAGCGCCCAAATTGATTTTTTCAGACAGCTCGTAAGCCACAGCGAAGCCAACATTGATACTGGAAAGCGCCGTTTTGCCTCCAAACTCATCCGCTTCGAACGAGTTATCAAATTCGACGTCGGTACCGAAATTAGAATGGACTGTTGCGCCCAGAGTGAACTTAGAACCTTCGATTGGATGAACGTAATGGATATTCGGAAGTAATGTCCCTGCGTCTAATGATTGGTCATCGAGTGTTTCTGTATCGCCTCTCATCGGCGTATAACTAACACTGGACACGTCAATACCACTATCGATATAGATAGCACCGACAGAGAGTGTTGGTTGGTCGATGTAAGCCATCGCGGCACTATTCTTCGCAACAATTGCAGCGCTGTCTGCCATCACAGCATCACCTGCGAATGCGCGACCCAACCCTGTTGCTGATTGTGCATTAAGTTGAAAGCCAGCTGCATTAGTCAGGCAAGGAACAAGAGCAGCGGCAGTGCCCAGTAAGAGTTTATTCTTCATCTTGAGGCGCCTCTGTTTCGATATGATCTGCGTTGTTGATTACGACGATTGAACCGTCACTCATTACCATGGAAGCAACGGCAACCTGCTGAGTGTCCACAGCTTCAAGTACATCAGATATATTTTCTCCCGGCATACCCGGTAGCCCGTCTTCATCAACAGGACCTTCATACGGGAACAAATACGTACCGTGCCCACCCGTGGTGGTTCTAACAGCACCACGTTTTTCACTTATATTTTCTGACGTGCCTGTTATTGGGTCTAAGCCAAGTGCAGCAATAAGTGGCTCGGTACCAGTGCGAATGTTATCTGGCGCCGTGTTTGGAATTACGCTATCTGGCACGTAATCAACGCCTACATCACAGGTTTCACCACAATCACCGACGGCAGCTAACAAAAGAGTGGGTTGTTGAGTTGCAACTTGACGAGAGATGAAACTAGCAGGGTCAGCACTATCAATTGTGGCTTGAACTCCTTGTTGAACGAAGCCGCTGCGCGGCAGAGTAAAGCAAGTGCAAGCCATACTCTTGT
>NZ_OSDX01000072.1:0-21241 GCF_900382755.1 Vibrio sp. Evd11 | reverse complement strand
AGACCACAACGGTATGCTAAGAACAAAAATGCCGTTCACTCTTAAGTGAACGGCATTAAGACCCGTTCTGGCTTTTTTGTTGCTTGATTAACCGTAAAAGTGCGCTTTTTACATGATATTGGAGTGTTCGGATGGAATTTTAGACATCTAGACACTTACCTTCCCTTATGGAAGGGTTCTACTGTATAATGCGCGCCTTATTTTTTATATTTGCCCAAAAAACGTTCTCATTGAGACACATATTAATAATGGTGAATATTCGTTCTTTATTATGCTTTATCTTTCAGTATTTGAGGTTATCTATGAACTTTTCAGCTAAAACAGTGGTCGTTATCGCTATTGGCGCGGCACTGTACGGCATTGGTGGTTTACCTATGTTTGGTGTCCCAGTGTTTGCTAACACGACATTGAAACCAGCAATGGCAGTCTTAGCACTGTTTTCTGTTTTGTTCGGCCCTATCGTTGGCTTCTTGGTTGGCTTTATTGGTCACTGGGTAACGGATTTATTTGCTGGTTGGGGCGTATGGTTAACTTGGGTATTAGGCTCAGGTATCGTAGGGATGGTTATCGGCTTATTCCCAATGATGACTAAGAACCGCCTGCAACAAGGCGATCTACCAATGAAAGATTTTGTGCTGTTTGTGGTTCTGGCTCTCGCGGGTAACGTCGTGGGTTACGGCTGTTCTGCATTCCTAGATACCATTTTATACGCAGAACCGTTTACTAAAGTCTTCACTCAACTGTCTATCATCGCAGCGGGTAACACCGTTCTGATCGCTGTTGTAGGCTTCCTGATCCTCAAATCAGTTGCTAAACGTAACAAACAAAGTCGCAACCTGACTGAGGCATAAGCGCCAATGACTATAGCATTTTCGAACTTCTCTTTTAGATATGAGTCGCTGGATAAACCGACGCTAAAAAATATCAACCTAAGGATAGAGAAAGGGGAGAAAATCGTCATTATTGGACCAAGCGGCAGCGGTAAATCAACCCTAGGTCAATGTCTCAACGGTCTAATACCTCATGCGATTAAAGGTGAGGTAACCGGTTCTTTAGAGATCAACGGCAAAAATATCTCTGAATTTTCGATGCACGACTATACCGAGCAGGTAGGCACAGTATTGCAAGATACTGACAGCCAATTTGTAGGTTTAAGTATCGGAGAAGATATCGCATTCGCATTAGAAAACCAGTTGATGTCGAACATTGACATGTACGCGCTAGTGAAGTCGACGGCAAAAATGGTCGACTTAGCCGAGATGCTTGAGCGCTCTCCGCATGATCTATCTGGTGGCCAGAAACAACGCGTATCATTAGCAGGTATCTTGGTTGATGACGTTGACATCTTGTTGTTTGATGAGCCTTTAGCAAGCCTTGACCCTAAAACAGGCAAGGCAACGATTGAGATCATCGACCAACTTCATAAAGAAACCAACAAAACTATCGTGATTATCGAGCACCGCCTTGAGGATGTTCTGCATTGCGGTATCGATCGTGTGATCTTAATGGAGCGCGGTGAAATTGTCGCGGATATGACTCCCGATGAAATTTTAGCGTCTGAGTTACTTGATACGCATGGTATTCGTGAGCCTCTTTACTTATCTGCGCTTAAAGCGGCGAAAGCCCCACTGACCAGCGAAGATAAGTTGTCAAACCTCAAAGCTTTGGATTACAAAAGGTTCCGCCCAGCAGTTCAAGCTTGGTTTGCTGATCGCCCAGCCCCTGTAGCAGAGAAACAGTATCAACCTTTACTCGAAGTTCATGGGCTGACTTATTCTTACGACGGCGAGAAGAACGCACTCGAAGATGTCAGCTTCAAGATCGGCAAAGGCGAGTTTGTTTCGATTCTGGGCAAGAACGGTTCAGGTAAATCTACCATCACCAAACTCATCATGGGTGTGATAGATGCCGATTCTGGTTCTTCATACCTAAATGGTGAAGACTTATCTGAGCTTTCCATATTTGAGAGAAGTCAGAGAGTCGGCGTAGTAATGCAGAACCCCAATCATATGATCTCGCATCATATGATTTTTGATGAGATTGCTTTTGGTCTTCGTAACCGTGGCGTTGCAGAAGATGAAGTCAAAGAAAAAGTCGAGAACGTTCTTGACCTGTGTGGGCTGAGTAAGTTTCGTCACTGGCCTATCGAAGCTTTGAGCTACGGTCAGAAAAAGCGCGTAACGATCGCTTCTATCTTAGTGTTGGAGCCTGAACTTCTGATCTTAGATGAACCAACTGCTGGTCAAGATTACCGTAACTATACATCTATGTTGGCGTTTATCCAAAAGCTCAACCGTGATTTAGATATTACGGTAGTAATCATATCCCATGATATGCACTTAGTTCTAGAATACACCACACGTTCAATCGTCATTGCAGACAGTAAACTGATTGCCAATGCAGCCATGACCGAAGTGTTTAGCCAACCATCGCTTTTAGAACGTGCCAACCTATGCACCACCAGCATTTATGAACTCGCGACTATGATGAAAATCGACGATACCAATGCGTTTATGCAGTACTTCATCGACTACGAGAGAAGTTCTCTATGAACGCATCAAAAGTAAAATTCGGTATCAACTACATTGATACTAAATCCCCCCTGCACGCCCTCAATGGCATCACTAAGTTTGCACTCTTCTTAGCTTGGGTAACTGTAGTATTAACTACGTTTGACTTGAGATTGATTACTCTACTTATCGTGATCGGTTTATACCTGCTAAAGCTCACCAACGTGCCCGTGCGCGTCTATAAACCTTTGTTATTGGGTACCGCAAGTGTCCTAAGTTTAAATGCTCTGTTTATGTACTTGCTTGCTCCACAGCAAGGTACTGAACTCATCGGTAGTGAAACCATATTACTAATGCTTCCTGGTAATTACTCATTGAGCCAAGAGACGCTCTTTTACTTGGTTACCGTGACCCTGAAGTACATGAGTATGTTCCCAATAGCGCTAATCTTTGTCTTCACAACGCATCCGACTGAGTTTGCAGCAAGCCTCAACCGTATCGGCGTTCCGTACAAGATCTCCTATGCAGTAAGCTTAACGCTGCGTTACTTGCCTGAAGTTAAAAAAGACTTCATCAACATCATGCACGCTCAGCAGGCTCGTGGTGTAGAGCTCTCGAAGAAAGCGCCCCTTATTACTCGAATCAAAAACGTGGCTAAGGTTTTAGGTCCGCTCATTTTCTCTAGCTTGGACCGCGCAGACGAGATTTCAAATGCAATGACGCTACGAGGCTTTGGCCGACACAAGGCACGAACTTGGTATAGTTATGCACCGTTGAAGCGTGTCGACTTTGTTTGCTTAACGGTTATTGCATTAGTCGTGATACTCGCAATCACAAAGAGAGCACTCGAAGAACAGTTGTTTTGGTACCCTTTCTAAGCGGTACCGAGCAGCAAGCAATATAAATAAAAAAACAATAAATTACGTCTAAAATGTGAGTTAATTATATCTTTTTAGACGTTTTTTTGAGGTCGATAGGAGGATATTTTGTTAACATCTCCCATCCGTAATTTTTATACAGAATGCCATACCTAATATGGATTTTTAATGGCTCGAATAACTCAACTACAGAAACTAGAAAATCAGAAGAACTACGATGAAATCGTACTGAACCTTTTTCTAGCTGAAGGACATGAAGCTCTAACTTATGCAAGGATTGCTCAAGAAATTGGCATTAGTTTAACGACGCTTCAGGGCTATTATCCATCAACACGGGCTATCCGAACTGTACTTCACAAGCACATGTTGTCGATTGTTATAGATAACCTAGACTTCGTTTCGGAAAAGGTATTTCTTCAATCTTGGCAAAATGCTTTGGATAATGAACAGTTCCGATACGTTATTAAATTGATGTTTTTCCATGCCTCACAGGTCAAAAGCCCAGAAGTATTCAATGTCAGTTCTGATGGTCTGTTTCGTGAAAAAATGTTTGATAGCTTTGGAGCAGACTCTGTTCGTATCCTTGAAACGGCAATAGGACGTTCAATGTTTTATCTCACGAACTTTGGAACACCATCTAATTAGTTTTGAAGCAATAAAAATGGGAGCTTAATGCTCCCATTTTTTATTTTAACGACCGGTTAATTCAGTTTATAAAAGACAGTCGATAGCGGTGGTATACGTAGCTCTATCGATGTATCTAGGCCTTCGCTTGCCACTGGTTCAACGTTTGCAACTTGTTTAACTTCAAATCCACTGCCCGCATAATCCGCAGAGTCTGTATTCAGTAACAAAGAGTACTGACCTTGCGCTGGAACACCTAAGCGGAAGTGCTCATGAGGAACGGGTGTAAAGTTAGAAACAACCAATACACGCTCGCCTGATTCACTGATACGCTCATGAGCTAAGATGCTCGCTTCAGCAGAGTCCTGTAAACGCCATTCAAAACCTTTCGGGTCGAAATCAAGATCATGCATTGCAGCTTCAGAGCGGTACAGATTGTTCAAATCTTTCGTCAAGCGCTGAACACCTTGATGACGTTCATAATCTAGCAAGAACCATTGCAGTTGATCATCGTGGTTCCATTCAGCGGTCTGACCAAACTCAGCGCCCATGAAGTTCAGCTTTTTACCCGGTTGCGCATACATGTAACCCATGTAAGCACGTAGATTTGCCGTTTGCTGCCACTCATCACCAGGCATTTTTTCATGGATAGATCCTTTACCATAAACCACCTCATCGTGAGATAGAGACAATACGTAGTTCTCACTGTGTGCATAAACCAATGGGAAGGTGATTGTATCGTGGTGATATTTACGATTAATTGGATCTTCTTGGATGTAAGACAAGCTATCGTGCATCCAGCCCATGTTCCACTTAAAGCCAAAACCTAAGCCACCCATAAAGGTTGGGGCCGAAACACCAGGGAAAGCCGTCGATTCTTCAGCAATCGTCATCGCATTAGGGAAATGCTTGTAAACTTCTTCGTTCATCCACTTAAGGGTTGCGATGGCATCGTAATTTTCGTTGCCGCCGTCTGCGTTCGGAATCCACTGATCATGGCTACGCGAATAATCGAGGTACAACATCGAAGCAACCGCATCAACACGAATGCCGTCAATATGGAATTGTTCAAACCAGTAAAGTGCGTTCGCTACCAAGAAACGGCGCACATGCTCTTTGCCTAAGTCGTAAATGTATGAATTCCAATCTTGGTGCCAACCACGACGCGGGTCTGGATCATGGAACAAAGGCGTTCCATCAAAGTTAGCTAAGCCGTGATCATCACTAGGGAAATGCGCCGGAACCCAATCCAGAACAACACCTAAACCAGCTTGGTGACATTGATCGACGAAGAATTTGAAGTCATCAGGAGACCCAAAACGACTCGTTGGTGCGAACAAGCCTATTGGCTGATAGCCCCAAGAACCGTAAAACGGATGCTCTGAAACCGGCATCAACTCTACGTGCGTGTAACCCAAGTCCGTTAAATATGGAATAAGTTCAGCAGCAAGTTCACGGTAGTTTAAGAATTCGCCTTCAGTGTTACGCTTCCAAGAACCAGCGTGCAGTTCATAGAACGAAAGTGCTTCTTTACGCTTTTGCGTTACTGGGCGATTCTGCCACTGAGTATCTTGCCACTCATAACGAGCGTGGTCATAAGTTACAGAAGAAAATGAAGGGTACTGCTCAGAGTAAAAACCCCATGGGTCAGCTTTGTGTGGTAAGCCTTCGCCATCAGGCCCTTTTAATTCAAATTTGTATTGAGCGCCTTCTTCCAGTTCAGGAATGAATAGGCCCCACATGCCATAATCTAAGCGTTGCATTGGGTGGCGACGGCCATCCCAAGCGTTGAAGTTACCCACTAAGCTTGCCGCTGTTGCATGCGGCGCATAAACCAAGAAACGCGTACCGGAAATTGTCTGTCCATCACGCTCTAGCGTAATAAACTGAGCCCCCATATGATGATACATGTCTTTCGGTGTATGAAGATCTTCATAACTCGCGTACAGATCGTGGTACTGGTATGGATCGTCGATGATCTGTTCTACTCCAGCCCAATCAACCGCGAGCTTGTAGTGAGTAAAACGTAAGTCTCTCTCTTGCTTGAGAATGAAACCACTTTCACCCTCTCGCGCTAACTCAATACGAGGTTCCTTTCCAACAATCAACTCGACTTTATTTGCCCCAGGAATCCACACACGTAATGCACCTTGCTCAGAAGGTAAGTATGGCCCTAAAAACGCAAATGGGTCAGTGAAACAAGCCTGTGATAGTTGGGTATATATTTGTTTTTGCTTTGAAATCGAACTTAGTTCCAAAACGCTTCTCCCTAACCAAACATCCAAAAAACATAATACAAAAATGCCCGCTATTAGTGCGGGCAATATAACGACGGTTTATTCTACCAGATGAGCATTCATTATTGAGTGATCGAGGTTGTGGTTTCGTACGGCGTAAGCAAAAAACTACCTATTTTCAAGCCACTCGACATCATTACTTACCTGCTTTTTCTCGAACGTCAGTCAGCTTAGAAGCGATACGATTTACCCCTTCGTGAGCAAATATTTCGTCCAAGTTCATTGATAGTTTACGACGCCAGTTAGGGTACTCATCAACCGTGCCTGGAATGTTAACCGGCTTGTCCATTTCCAACCAATCTTCAAGTTGTACACTCAATAATGTTGAGCCACCAGCAGCGACGTGCAGTTGAAGCGCTTCAGCTAAGTATGAATCCATTGGTACATGAGCCGCATCGCGACCAACACCTTCTGGCAGGAAGCCATGCCATGCTACAGAATCTAAGATACCTTGCTTGCACTCTAGACGGTCATCGAACAAGGTTTCTAACTGTTCTGCATCTGGGTATAAACCAATCTCTTGACCCATTTTCAAGTCATCACAATGCCAGAAGCCGCGAAGCGTTGGCATATCATGGGTACACAGTGCCGCCATTGATTGTGATGCGTAGTGTTTAGGTGAAATGAAACCACCGTCGTCTTCTGATGTTTCGAAGAAAAACACTTTGTAAGAATGCACACCAGCATCAGCCAGGATGTCGACAATTTCATCCGGTACCGTACCTAAGTCTTCACCGATAACGCTACATTGGTAACGATGAGATTCAAGCGCCAGAATCGACAGCATATCTTGTACTGGGTAGTAGATGTACGCGCCTTTCGTTGCGTTCTCACCTTTTGGAATCCACCATAAACGCAGCAGACCTAAAACATGGTCAATACGCAATGCACCACAGTGCTTCATGTTGGCGCGAAGTAGCTTGATGTAAGCGTCGTAGCTGGTTTCTTGAAGTACTTCTGGGTTTAGTGGAGGTAGACCCCAATTCTGACCCAGAGGACCAAGAATATCCGGTGGAGCACCAATGCTCGCATCCATCACTAGGTTGCCTTCATCAGCCCATGTCTCGCTGCCAGAATCTGCAACGCCTACCGCTAAGTCACGGTACAGGCCAACCGCCATGCCTTTCTCTTCTGCAAGAGACTGTGCATCGTTGATCTGGCAATCCGCTATCCATTGCAGGTACATGTAAAGATGTACTTGCTCTAGGTTCTCTTTGATGTATTTCTGTGTTGCTGGGCTATCGAATGTACGGTATTTCTCAGGAAATACTGGCCATCCCCACATACCTGAATCTTCAGCATGTAATTCACCGTGCAATGCATCAAACGCCGCTTGATGCATTAGGCTTTCACCGCCCTCTTCAACGAACGCTAAGAACGCTTGTGCGCGGTCGCTGTTTTTGTCTAGATGACGAGTCTTAAATTCTGCGAATAGCAGAGGTAAGATGCTCATCTTCAGCTCTGACACTTCGGTGTAGTTAACCCAGTGCGCTTCGCGAGCTTTCTGTAAGCGCTGTTGGAATTCAGCGCTGCCTACCGTTTGTTGTGCTTCAGCACTTAATGCGAATTCAGGTACTGAGCTCACATCAATGTATAAGATGTTCAACCAACGACGTGACGACGGGCTGTATGGGCTCGCACCTTCAGGGTTCGCAGGGAACAATGAGTGAATTGGGTTTAGGCCAACGAAATCGCCACCGCGAGATGAAATATCTGCAACAAGCTGTTTTAGATCGCCAAAGTCACCAATACCCCAGTTATGCTGAGTTCTTAACGTGTAAAGCTGAACACTCGGGCCCCAAAGCTTTTTGCCTTGCTCGATTGGCGCCTGTTTAAAACACGCTTTTGGCGTAATGATCAGCGTCATTTCGTAAGGCTTTTTACGACGCTTACGGCTCACAATCAGCTTGTGATAACCCCATGCCAAATCACTTGGCAGTGCAAACACTAAAGGGCCACCCTCGGCACGCTCGTCACGAACGACTTGAGATTGAAGATAGCCTTCAAGTACCTCTCCTTGCTCGGTTTCTAAGCGCCAGCTGAACTCACTTTCACGAGCACTTACACCTAGATTAAGCGCCACTTCTACTGGCTCACCGTCACGCAAGACAAGAACTGGGTCTAGTACATCTTTTTTGTGTTTTCTTTCTGCAGATTTAAGCAGTGCATCATCGCTGCTTGTATCGTAGCCCAACGAAGCCAATAGAGACGTAATCGTCTCGTTTGATACTTGTGCTTCATCGCCCCACGCACTAACGTAACTGTCGGCAATATTTGCCATTTCTGCGACTTGTTTTAATACGGTCTGTTCTTTCATCGCTCTCTCCGAAAACGTTCTGACGCTTTCAATTTTGTAGGGTTGTTATTTAATTTGTTACTAATCAATTAGCTTGTGACAATCAGTTTGTAAGCATCGCTATCTTTATAAGCCATCTATTTGCTCACAAGCTAATTGAGCCAAGGCAGAAACTGCCTTGGCTACTTTGGAAGTATTAACGGTTAACCGCTTCAAGTTTCCAAATGTTGTTCACGTAATCGCGAATAGAGCGGTCTGATGTGAACTTACCAACCAATGCTGTGTTAAGAATCGCTTTCTTAGCCCAACCTGCTTGGTCTTTGTACTGCTTGCCCATGTCTTCATGTGCTTTCACATAAGATGCGAAGTCAGCAAGACATAGGTACGGGTCGCCACCGTCTAGTAGGCTATCAAACGTTGCACGTAGAAGGCCTGGTTGACCTGGAGAGAACTCATCGCCAGTCAGTAGGTCTAGAGATGCTTTCAGCAGTGGGTCTGCATTGTAGTAATCGTATGGGTTGTAACCCTGAGCTTGCAATGCCACTACACCATCAACGTCTAGGCCAAAGATGTAGATGTTTTCATCGCCAACTTCTTCACGAATCTCAACGTTTGCACCATCCATCGTACCGATAGTTAGCGCGCCGTTTAGAGCCATCTTCATGTTGCCCGTACCCGATGCTTCTTTACCCGCTAGTGAGATTTGCTGAGAAACGTCTGCCGCAGGAATAATGATTTCAGCCATGCTTACACGGTAGTCAGGGATGAATACCACTTTCAGCTTGTTGCCAATGCGAGGGTCGTTGTTGATCTTCTCTGCAATCTTGTTAACCGCGAAGATGATCTCTTTCGCTAGGTGGTAACCCGGTGCTGCTTTTGCTGCGAAGAAACATACGCGAGGCTCACACTCGAAACCAGGTTCGTTAAGAATACGGTGGTACAGAGATAGAATGTGTAGCAAATCTAAGTGCTGACGCTTGTATTCGTGAAGACGTTTGATTTGCACGTCGAAGATAGCGTTAGTATCTAGCTCGATACCCATGTTCTCTTGAACCCAATCAGCAAGGCGCTGTTTGTTTTCTTTCTTAACAGCCATGAATTCTTTTTGGAATTTCGCGTCTGTTGCAAACTTAGCAATACCTTCTAGCTGCTCAAGTTTCGCAGGCCACTCAGTACCGATCTTTCCAGTAATTAGCGTAGATAGACCTGGGTTACAGAACTTCAACCAACGACGAGGCGTGATGCCGTTCGTTACGTTAGTCAGTTTGCCTGGGAAGATTTCGTTGAACTCAGGGAACAAGTCTTTCTTAACCAGTTGTGAGTGAAGTGCAGCTACACCGTTTACTTTGTAAGAACCAATCACACATAGGTTTGCCATGCGAACCATGCGGTGGAAACCTTCTTGGATGATAGAAAGCTTCGCTTGCTTCTCACCGTCACCAGGCCACATCTTGCGAACTTCTTGCATGAAGCGGTGGTTGATTTCAAAGATGATTTCCATGTGACGAGGAAGAAGACGGTTAATCAAAGATTCAGACCAAGTCTCTAGCGCTTCTGGAAGTAGTGTGTGGTTCGTGTACGCGAACGTGTGAGCACTGATTTCCCAAGCTTGGTCCCAAGTTAAACCTTTCTCATCGATCAGAATGCGCATCAATTCAGGGATAGCGATAGTTGGGTGCGTATCGTTCAGTTGAATTGTTTCTTGCTTAGGAAGGTCTTCTAGAGAGAAGCCAGCTGCTTCGTGACGACGCAAAATATCGCGAACAGACGCTGCTGAGTGGAAGTACTGCTGCATTAGACGCAGAGTTTTACCTTTCTCGTGGTTGTCGTTCGGGTAAAGTACTTTGGTGATGTTACCCGCATCGATTAGCGAGTGTTGCGCTTCAAAGTAGTCACCGTTGTTAAAGCTTGCTAGTGAGAATGGTGCGATTGCCTGACATTCCCAAAGACGCAATGGGTAAACCGTGTTTGACTCGTAACCTACGATAGGTAGGTCCCAAGGCATTGCTTTTACTTCCATACCTGGAACCCAAGTACGAACTTCTTTACCGTCGATGTATTCAACTTCTACATGACCGTAAAAACCAATGTGTTGTGCTAGTTCTGGACGAGCGACTTCCCATGGGTAACCTTCAACACCACGCCATGCGTCTGGTGCTTCTTGTTGACGACCGTCTTGGAAAGACTGTTTGAATAGACCGTATTCGTAGTGAAGACCGTAGCCTACTGTTGGGTATTCTTGAGCGGCACAAGAATCCATGAAACATGCAGCAAGACGACCAAGACCACCATTACCTAGTGATGGGTCGCGTTCTTCTTCTAGAAGATCAGTTAAGTTTTGACCTAACTCTTCCATTGCATGAGTGATCTGTTCGTACAGACCCATGCTGATCAGGTTATTACCTGTTAAACGACCAATCAAAAACTCTAATGAAAGGTAGTTAACGCTCTTCGCGTTCTTAATTTTTTCATCATTTTCAGTTTCTAGCAGGTCAAATGTTGTCAATTCTGCTAGCGCACGCCCCATTGCTAGGTACCATGCGCGGCTATCTGCGTTTTCAATCGTTGTTGCGTAGGTTGCAGATAAATGCTTCTTAACGCTTTCTTGGAACGACACTTTATCGAAAGTTTTTTGCTGAGTTGGTTTCATTTCAGAAATCTCGCTTTTAATAGTTCTAATTCATCTGTGACATATCGTGCATGGACACCATTAACTAAACATCCTCCCGCTAATACGACTAACTAGGAGTAGATGGGAGGGCGTAGGGGGCGTACCGAGATAGGGTTAGTGATCTGACTCTCATGTTCAGACTTCGAACAAAAACTTGAAGTGACTAAGATCACAAGCTCCCGTTCGATAACTTACATTCAATTGATGTGACTTTTATTTAACCGGATTAAAGTCATTGTCAAATTTGTTGTTCAGATCACGAAAATAATTTCTACCAATCATCTTTTGCATAAATTTACGTGTAGAGATGAAGGGAGTCACATTCACAAACCAACCCGCAACGTGAGTAATGTCTCAAATAAAGGGCGTAGAAGCCTAAAAACATGCAGGAGTGCAAGGTTTCTGAGGAGGATCATAGTCGGTGCCGTTTTGCTTCACGTAATATGGTTGAAGACTTAAGTAATTAGGCTGATGTCATTTGATTACACTCAACGATAGATTGGGGTAATCCAGAACATAAGCCACGGAATAGGTGAAAAACTTCGACATGTGGATCCCTTCGAAACTGACTCGTCCCGGCCGCTTACACAATGCAATCCTACGACCTAGGGTTCTCGATCTGCTCCAACACGCAGATTGCTATAAGCTTGTATTATTCCGCTCTCCAGCGGGATACGGCAAAACCACCATGGCTGCACAATGGCTGGTAGATAAACCCAATGTGGGTTGGTACAGCATTGATGATAGTGACAACGATGCCTTCCGCTTTATCAACTACCTAATGCAATCACTCAATAAAGCGACTCAAAATGCCTGCCCTAATGCTCAAAAGCTGGCAGAAAAACGACAGTTTTCATCTTTGCATTCTTTGTTAAGTGAAGTGTTTGCTGAGATGTCTGAATTCCACCACCAATGTTTTCTGGTGTTGGATGACTATCACTTGGTCAACAATGACGACATCCACGAAGCAATGCGCTTCTTCCTTAAACACATGCCCGACAACCTAACGCTTGTTGTGACTAGCCGTGGGACACCACCACTTGGCACTGCAAACCTTCGCGTTCGTGATTTGATGATTGAGATTGGTAACGACTCTCTAGCTTTTGATACTGAAGAAACCACACGCTTCTTCAATCAACGTGTCGCTGATGGCGTAGATGACACCACCGCTGGCAGTATCTGTACTTATGTTGAGGGGTGGCCTTCTGCTCTTCAACTTATTGCGCTGCAAGCCCAACATCAAAAACGCACGTTGGCGCAATCGGCAGAGTCTTTCTCTCACTTTAACCATGCCCACCTTTGGGACTACTTAGTTGAAGAAGTCTTCGACCTACTAGACAAAGAAACTCGACAGTTCTTAATGCAATGTTCAGTGCTTGATCACTTCAATGACGAATTGGTGTGTGCACTAACACAGCGTGAAGACGCGCTCGGCATGATCGAATCACTCAACCGATTCGGCTTATTTATCTACCCTCTTGAAGGCGAGAAGAACTGGTACCGATTCCACAATTTATTCGGTGAGTTCCTTGCCCACGAGCGCCAAGCTCGTATCCCTCAACAAGAAGCAGAACTCCATCGAAGTGCCGCAAAAGCATGGATCAAGCAAAACACACCTCATCAAGCACTACGACATGCACAACGCGCTGAAGATCCAGAGCTGATCATTCAAATCCTGACTGAGCACGGTTGGCCGATGTTCAACCAAGGTGAGCTTTCATCATTAGAGATGGCGATCAAGCAACTAACAACCGATCAACTTTACAGTGAACCTAAGCTATCAATGCTGCGCGCGTGGCTTGCACAAAGTCAGCACCGTTACGACCAGGTAGGAACTTTGTTGGAAGAGGCTGAGACTCAATATCAAGCTCGAAACATTGAACTCGATACTCAGCAGCAAGGTCAATACAACGCCTTACGCGCGCAAGTTGCTATCAACAGCAATGAACCTGAAAAGGCATTGGAATTGGCTGAGCTTTCGCTGAGCCAGCTGAACACCACCGTCTATCGTAGCCGTATTGTGGCAACGTCGGTTGTTGGTGAAGTCAATCACGTGATGGGGAACCTCAGCCGTGCCCTACCGATGATGCAGCAAACAGAAAAACTGGCTCGCCAGTATCAAGTTTATCATCAGGCGTTATGGGCGATTCTGCAACAAAGTGAAATCTTGATTGCTCAAGGTTATGTTCAAGCGGCATTTGAGTTGCAAGACAGCGCATTCAAATTGATTGAAGAGCATCAACTGCAATACGTGCCTTTGCATGAGTTCTTGCTGCGTGTTCGAGCTCAGATTTTCTGGTGTTGGAACCGATTAGATGAAGCGGAAGAGTGTTGTTACAAGGGCTTAGACATCCTTGGCCACCACTCACCAAGTAAGCACCTGCACAGCTACTCGATGCTGGCTCGTATATCGCTTAGCCGTGGTGAAATTGATAAAGCGTCGAAATTTATCGACCAAATTCAGCACTTGTTACGCCAATCAACTTACCACGTGGATTGGACCGCAAACGCTTCTCTTTCTTTAATTTTGTTCTGGCAAGTAAAAGGCGATAAAGAGGCTATTCGTGATTGGTTAAGTGTGGCTGTTCGACCTGAATCAGCAAGTAACCACTTCTGCCAACTGCAATGGAGAAACATCGTCCGTGCTCACATCATCCTTGAACAGTATGAAGATGCAGAAGAAGCACTGACTTTCCTTAAGAGTGAAGCGCAGCGTTCACATCTGATTACAGACACCAACCGAAACTTGATCGTTGAAGCCGTGTTGCGCACACAAATTAACGATGAAGACAACGCACGCGTGCTACTTGAAGAAGCGCTTCATATGACTAACCAAACCGGTATGGTCGGTAACTTCTTGGTAGATGGTGGAACTATCGGGCATATCTTGGATAAGTTGAGTAACAAGCCCGGCTTAGGTGATTTAGAACGCCATCGTGCTCAACAAATCATGAAAGATATCTCAACCACCCAACGCAGCCGCTCAGTTCACTTCGATGAAGACTTTGTTGAGAACTTGGTTAATCACCCGAATATTCCTGAGCTTGTGCGCACTAGCCCACTCACCCAGCGTGAATGGCAAGTACTTGGTCTTATCTATTCAGGGTTCAGTAATGAGCAGATAGCTCAAGAGCTCGATGTAGCGGGGACCACGATCAAAACTCACATCCGTAACCTTTACCAAAAGCTGAACATTGCTAACCGTAAAGAAGCAATCAGCACGGCAGAAAACTTGCTGCAGTTGATGGGGTACTAAAACGGATTCGAGATTGATTCGAGATTGATTCGAGAAAAACTTAAGCTAGTCACCAATGGTGGCTGGCTTTTTTTTCATCTGAAGTTTAGAGCTTAAAAATGTAGCAACTGGAAAAGAAAAAAGACAATCACCAAACGACAGGCAAAAAAATAGCCAACCGCAATAATCGCGATTGGCTCTATATATTTGTGAACAAATCAATAGGTTCACTAACAACGTCAGTTGGCTAGGTGACCCTCGGCTTAAGAAGGGTCAGTGTATATAATGCAGTTAGCGTGCCAACTTTAATTCGTCGTTTTATAAGCCCTCCATCGCATAAAAACCATGAATTAATCATGCGAATTGCAAAGTGCATTTGCATAATGCAACCAAGATGCAATATTGATAAGAGACCAGTTTCACCGATACTCTTAATGACAAATCACTAAGTGATTGTATTTTAGATATTAGGCAAATGTTCACTTCAACTTATTGCCTTACAATTAAGAAGGTAATAAAAGCACCTCGCCAAAGGCATATTCATACTTTTTTTACACTAAAGTTTGTATACTGCACAAAATTACCCTCAACTCTATGAAGCAATGAACTACTTAAGTACTTTTTTCAAAGGCATGGCAATGGGCGCAGCAGATGTTGTTCCTGGCGTGTCGGGCGGAACCATCGCATTCATCACTGGTATCTACGATACTCTGCTAGAAAGCATTCGCAGAATTAACCCGAGCGTATTTGGCTTGTGGAAACGTGAGGGCTTCAAAGCCGCGTTTAACCACATCAACGGTTTTTTCCTGATTTCACTGTTCGCTGGCGTATTTACGAGTATTGCGACATTCGCAAAACTGATTTCTTGGTTATTGGTCACTCACCCAGTGCCTCTTTGGTCTTTCTTCTTTGGCCTGATCTTGGTGTCTGTTTTCCATATTCTTAAGCAAGTAGAGAAGCGCGATATGATTCGATTCGTGTTTTTGCTGCTTGGCGTTGCTTTCGCCTATAGCATTACCGTGCTTAAGCCGCTGCAAATGGAGCCTACCAGCATCAATATTCTCATTGCGGGTGCAATTGCGATCTGTGCGATGATTCTGCCGGGTATCTCGGGGAGCTTCATTCTGCTATTAATTGGTATGTATGGACCCGTTCTTGGTGCGGTTAAAGAGTTCCAAATCGATGTGCTTGCGCTATTCCTTAGTGGCTGTGTGATTGGCCTACTGACTTTCTCGCACGTACTCTCTTGGTTATTACGTTCATTCCGCGATTTCACATTAGTGTTCTTAACCGGTTTGATGATCGGTACGCTGCCTAAGATCTGGCCTTGGAAAGAGACCATCAGCTGGCGTACAAACTCAAAAGGTGAGCAAGTTCCTCTACTTCAAGAAAATCTGTCGCCGTTTGATTTTGAAGCCGTAACCTCTCAGCCTTCTCAGCTTGTCATGGCGATTGTGATGATGTTTGTTGCGATTGCATTGGTTCTAGGACTAGAGAAGTTTGCAGAGCGTAATACTGACTAATCAACCAACTTCTGGAAAGCGTTTAGAACGGATAATGCTTAGAAATACTAAGCTCACCTCTCGATAAACAGACAAAAGCGAAGCCAATGGCTTCGCTTTTTTAGTTCTACCATACGCACAAAATTGCTTTTTGATACAAGCACGTATTGGTGGGTATGATAACATCGCCGCTCTTATAAAATTAGATGAGAACACGACATGCACCCAGCATTAAAAGTTGCTGCTCTTGGCATTGCTCTCGTGGCAGGTTTTTATGGGCCGCAAGCAATTCAGCAATTTAAATCAGCGATGGAGCAAGCCTCTGCTGACGTAAACTTAAATGATTACTGCATGCTTTCAACCACATCGTGTGATCAGGAATCCATTTCAATGTCGCTTGACCGAGAAACCGCGCAACCTCTTCTACCCACGAAGATAAAGGTAGTTTGGGAAGGTGCTGCATCTGAGACATTGATGTTATCACTCACAGGTTTAGAAATGGAAATGGGATCAGCGCGTTTTCAATTAAAGAGCATTGGCAATAATACCTATGAAGGTGATGTAATTTTACCTGTATGTACTTTAGATAAAATGACATGGATCGGTGAACTCACTGATGGTGTCGATACTGTAAACCCTGCAATAAGGATGGCAAGATGAGTAGAAATTGGTCGTTAGCATTGGTTGTCGCTTTTGTACTTGGCTTTGGTGTCAAAAGCTATCTTAATGGGCAAAACGAAGTTCAAGAACAACATGCAGCAAGACAAGAGTTCTCCGCAACGACTCTTTTCGGCAAAGACAACCAGCCAACGGAAATCTTTGACCAAACCGATGACAGAATTCGTATTATTTATTTCGGTTTTACACGCTGTCCAGATGTGTGCCCTACTTCTTTAGCTATGCTAGCCGGAGCACTTAACCAAGTCTCTGATGAAGCAAAAGCGAAAATTCGCCCAATGTTTGTTTCTCTTGATCCAGAACGTGATGCAGCTGAAGCCTCATACGAATACGCGCAATACTTCCACCCGATGATGGAAGGATTAAGTGGCCCATTGGATGTAACCGCCACTCTGGCACATAACTATGGTGTTATTTTCAGAAAGACCAAGCTTGAAGGTTCAGAGTTGGAATACACCCTTGACCACAGCTCGTACTTTTATTTTTTAAAGCCCGACGGTACCTTGATTACCAAAGTACCGCACACGTTGACACCTGCGCCGATTGTTGAAGCCATCAACAAGTTAACGCGCTAGCGTACCATGTCATCAACGACTGAGAACAACGTGTACAAAAACAAAGAACTTACTTAGTAAAGTTCGAACAAAAAGTCAGGTCCCCGACCAAAAACATAAATAATAAGGACAACAACATGAAGTTAAAAGCACTCGCTTTAGCAGGCTTATTGCTCACTCCTCTAGCTCAGGCAAATAACGACGTTATGGTTCATGACGCTTACGCTCGTGCAACGCCGCCTTCAGCGGTTAACAGTGCGGTATTCACGACTTTGATGAACCACAGCGATAAAGAACGCTCTATCGTAGCGGCAACGACACCTGCAGCAGGTAAAGTAGAACTTCATGATGTTATCGTCGATGGCGATGTGATGAAAATGCGCCAAATTCAACAGATATCCATCCCTGCAAATGGTGAAGTGGTACTAAAACCAGGTAGCCTACACATCATGTTGTTCGACCTAAAAGGTGGCCTAAAAGAAGGTGAGCAAATCGAGATGACTCTAACTTTCGCAAACGGTGAAACTCAGACATTCGATGCACCAGTGAAGAAAGTAATGAGCGGCATGAAAAAGATGGATCACGATCATCACTAATTTGGTACCACTTGATGTTCAACGATACTGATTATAAGTAGAAGTGAATATCAGACAAAAATTAGACAAAATTAAGCCACGATGACTTCTCGCCATCGTGGCTTTTTGTTAAACTGGATTCGCTTTTTATTCGAAGCCTGAACACATTAATAACCCAAGGAGAATAGAAGATGATTGTAATCAAAACACTAAAACTGGCAGTAAAAGTAACGCGTTAATTTGTTTGGTTAATCCAACTTAAATATCGATAGACCAACATCTCGTCACCCGTTGACTACCGCACTCTTTTACCCGGTTTGCTATTGATCCGTAAGTGATCAATCCCTCATGCAAACAGCGCATGACTAAATCCGGGGTCCTATCTAATTGAATTCGACCCAAGCTCAAAACATTTTTGACGTCTCGACGCTTTTTAATCTCATCAACTCTTTTGATCTCATCAACAATAAGAGATCTCACAAGAAGTTAATGCTCTCATAAGACTTTAATGCACTGATAAGACTTTAATGCACTGATAAGACTTTAATGCTCTCACAAGAAAAGAAAGCTCGCACGTCTGGGTAAATAGACATGAATTCACAAAACGCATTTTCTCATCCAATGTCACTTCAACAACTAGGATGGCAACCTGTTTTCCAACAACAACTGACACTCGAAGACTATGACCACTCCGTCATTGCTCGTATCGTCGCACACCACCGTAGTGGCTATACATTAGCGTCAGAGCAAGGCGAAATTGTTCTGCCCATCCATCAAAACCAACCAGCAATGACCGTTGGTGACTGGGTGATTTTGAACTCTGATCTGCAATTCGACCGTTTACTAAACCGTCAATCGCTCTTCAGCCGTAAAGCAGCAGGCAGTCGCGTAGCTGAGCAATATATTTCAGCGAACATCGACACGGTGTTTATCGTGGTCTCGTTAAATAACGACTTTAATCTAAGCCGTATCGAACGCTACTTAGCGCTCGCCAACGAAGCACAGGTTGAAGCGGTTATCGTACTCACCAAGAAAGACTTGTGTGATGACTACGAAGACAAAGTACAACAAGTGCAAAGCTTAGATCCGATGCTAATGATCGAATCCGTCAATAGCCTAGATCAAGATTCGACTCAAGCATTGTCGCCTTGGTGTAAAACAGGCAAGACTGTTGCTTTGATGGGTTCATCTGGTGTCGGAAAATCTACGCTGGTCAACTCGTTACTTGGGGAGGCTCAGCAAGCCACGGGTGGCATTCGTGAAGACGATAGCAAAGGCCGACACACGACGACATCGCGTTCACTGCACTTGCTAACGTCGGGCGGTTTATTGCTCGATACTCCTGGTATGCGAGAGTTACAACTCGCAGACTGTGCTGAGGGAGTGAGTGAAACCTTTTCAGACGTAGAAGAATTGGCGATGCAGTGTCGTTTCTCTGATTGTCATCATGAATCAGAGCCGGGATGCGCAATACGTAAAGCCATTGAAAGCGGTGAGCTTTCTCAAAGACGCTTCTCTAACTATGAGAAGCTACTCAGGGAGCAAGCAAGAAATGGAGCCTCATTGGCAGAGCAGAGAGCAAACGGCAAACAACTTTCTAAAATGTACAAAACCGTGCAGTCAGAGAATCGTAAAATCAAGAAATCGTCTAAATAGCCGTTTCTTAGATTAGTTTCGCAACACATAATTAAGCCCCATGTCCCTATCGCGCCTTAGCTTGTCTAGCTTATTCACGCATTAGGCTGGGGCTTCTTTGTATCAGTTGGGCTTCTTTGTATCAACAGGAACTCAATGAGATCATTTCTGCACACAATGATCTTGCTAATCGGCGATGACGGCACCAATGCCAGAACATTGACCCTAATGAGCATTATCACACAGATTTATATCTCAATCAGAGTACAAAAAATTAACATTTAGCTCTAAAAACACCACGTAGCGCAAACAATCACCCTAAAAGTAAACTATTCCTAGACACCCTCTTAGATCCCGCTAATATGACCGCCCATTCCACTAGTGTATAGTTGGATTTGGTACAACTTTATAAAAAGATACATCACTATAATAAATTAACAATTGCAGGTATTTTATGCAAAATCACAACATGTTCGCCCGCATCGCTCGTGGAAATCTCGTTCTACAGATCCTTGCTGGTATTGTTTTCGGTGTCGTTCTCGCCATGGTTTCTCCATCAGCTGCTCAAGATGCAGGCCTACTTGGTAGTCTGTTTGTTGGTGCACTGAAAGCTGTAGCCCCAATTTTAGTATTCATTCTTGTTGCAGCTTCTATCGCAAACCAAAAGAAAGGTCAGCATACTCATATGCGTCCAATCATTGTGCTTTACCTGATTGGTACGTTCTCTGCTGCTCTGACTGCTGTAGTACTGAGCTTCATGTTCCCAACCACTTTGACACTGGTTGCTGGCGCTGAAGGTGCTAACCCTCCTCAAGGTATTGCAGAAGTTCTTCATACGCTTCTATTCAAGCTTGTAGATAACCCAGTAAGCGCGCTAATGAACGCGAACTACATCGGTATTCTTGCTTGGGCAATCGGTCTTGGTCTTGCTCTGCACCACGCATCAGCAACAACAAAAGCGGTTTTCGAAGACCTAAGCCACAGTGTTTCACACATTGTTCGCTTCATTATTCGTCTTGCGCCATTCGGTATCTTCGGCCTTGTTTCGGCTACATTCGCAACAACGGGCTTTGATGCACTAACAAGCTACGGTCAACTACTAGCGGTTCTACTAAGCTCAATGCTGATCATTGCTCTTGTTGTTAACCCACTGCTTGTCTTTGTCAAAACAAAACAGAACCCATACCCACTTGTACTGCAATGTATTCGTGAATCTGGTGTAACGGCGTTCTTCACTCGTTCAAGTGCTGCAAACATCCCAGTGAACATGAACCTTTGTAAGAAGCTAGAACTAGATGAAGATACTTACTCTGTATCTATCCCTCTAGGCGCAACCATCAACATGGCTGGTGCTGCAATCACCATCACTGTGTTAACACTTGCAGCTGTACACACAATGGGTATTGAGATTGATATCTTCACTGCGATTCTACTAAGCCTTGTTGCTGCAATTTCTGCATGTGGTGCATCGGGTGTTGCTGGCGGTTCACTACTGCTTATCCCTCTAGCTTGTGGCCTATTCGGCATCTCAAACGATGTAGCGATGCAGGTTGTAGCGGTTGGTTTCATCATTGGTGTGATTCAAGATTCTGCTGAAACAGCGCTTAACAGCTCAACTGACGTAGTGTTCACTGCGGCTGTATGTAAAGCTGAGCAAAACAAAGCTTAATAAGCTCTTAGGTATTAGCTTTTGCCTTTAGCTTTAAGCTCTAACAGCAAATAGCACATAAAAAAAATATCCGCCTTCTTAGAAGGCGGTTTTGCTTTATAACCCCCTAGAAGGGGG
>NZ_OSDX01000023.1:0-67060 GCF_900382755.1 Vibrio sp. Evd11 | reverse complement strand
TCCGGACTTTCAGTCCGTAATACTAACCCACCTACTTTAGTAGGTGGTTGTTAAGTTCCATATTCTCGGTTTAAACTCCCGACTTGATTACCCTTATTGTAATTGCAGAGATTGTGATTGCTATGGCTGTTATCACTAAGCTATGGCTGTTATTACAAAGCTTGGTACGTCATTAAGTGATAACGCTCTAATTCCTCTCCCTCTGTGGACGAGATAACAAAGCCTTGCGACTGATAAAAGCCAATAGCATTTTCATTAGCAGTCAGACACTTCAATGTCAGAACAGGGTAATGTTGTTTGCAGGTATTGAGTAAAGCAGAGCCTGCCCCAGAACGTAGAGTTCGCGGGCAAACATAGAGGTGATGAATGAAGCTCTCAGGTTTCCAAATAGAGGCAAAACCTAAAACCTTATTGCCAGAAACAGCCACCCATATTTCTTCACTTTCTGTATCTAAATCGAAATCGGATAACTTAAAAGCGTCGGCATCAGCCCAATGAAAGGTGTTCTGTCTTGATTCTAGATAGAGCACCTGTAAAGCGGTTAAATACTTGAGTTGATACCTTGTGACTTCCATGTCGCTCCTGCAAATCCGTATGACTAGAATTAAGGTTGTAGGCTTGGCTTATCTACCTGTTAGCCATAGGGTGTTCAGGGTTTAACTGAAGCAGATCCCACAAGTTACCGTAAAGATCTTCAAACACAGCAACCGTACCGTAGCCTTGCTCCTTAGGCTCTCGAACAAAGTTAATGCCCAAAGAAGTCATGCGTTCGTAATCACGCCAGAAATCATCGGTGTTTAAGAATAGGAATACGCGTCCACCAGCTTGGTTGCCGATGAAATCAAGTTGCTCTGGCTTGGAAGCTCTAGCAAGTAACAGGCTCACACCGGTTGAATTTGGTGGCGCGACAACAACCCAGCGCTTATCTTCTTCTGGTAGATACGTATCTTCGATGAGATCAAACTTAAGCTTGTTTACATAGAAATCAAGCGCTTCATCGTAGTCTTTTACCACGAGTGCAATGTGGACAATATTCTGTTTCATAACATACCTTGTTGGGGTTTTAGCTGCGTGGAATGATGCCATGAAGAAAGCAAAGACACTAGGTGTTAACGCTTAGTTCAGTGTTATGGCTAAATCAGTCCAAAGAGTACTCATGTTTTAGTTGCTAACAAAGCACCGCAAGTCGCCAAAAAGCCACCTGATAATCTGTTCAATAGCGTCTTTGCTGAGCGCCCTTGAAATACAAAACGAGCTTTAGAGGCAGTGCAAGCATAGAGACTCAATACTCCACCTACAGCTACAGTTGAAATCACCAAAATCATCACCACATCTGTTGTGGTAAATGTTTTTAGGTCTATGAATGCAGGAAAGAAACCCATGTAAAACAAAATCGCCTTTGGGTTTGAAACTGTCATCAATAAGCCGATAATCACGCTTGAGGCTTTCGTTCCTTGCTCCGAAGATGTACTCGATGATTCACTAACATCTGACGTCCATGTTGTGTAAGCCAACCAAAACAAATAGGTAACGCCTACATATTTAATTACCGTAGCAAATTCACCCATTGCGCTAGCTAAAGCTGATAAACCAGACAAAGCTAAGAATATAAAAATGTAATCCGCGATTAGTACGCCAAGCACCACTAACAAGCCTTGTTTCCAGCCATAGCTTAGAGACCTCGACAGAACGGCGAGAACGCTGGGTCCTGGTATCGCTGCAGATAGTAACATCGCAACAAACAGAGCTATTCCTGATGTAATTGACATGATCCCTCCTTAGACCGTTTGTCGTTCGACAATTAACCTGTTTATGTAACTAAACGATTTGACCGCGCATGATAAATTGCGGGCCTGCTGCGCCACCTAGATACTGTTCATTGGTATCTTCGAAGCCGCCTTTCTTATAACAGTTGAATGCTGCGGGATTTTTGCAATTCACGGTTAAGTAAATCGACTCATACGCTAAGTAATTCGCTTTTAAATATGGAAACAAAGCTTTGACCGTGCCAGTTCCTAAACCTTTACCTTGCTGGTTTTTATCAAGCACAAAAGCTCTTAGTCCAATGCTTCCTTCAGGGCAGAATTCGTAACGCTCTGCGTAAGCGATATCCAGCTTAAAGAAGCCAACAACTTGGTTATCAGATTTAATCACGTGCAAGTGCGTCGTTTCACTGCCGTCTAATAAAAACTCTGCAGCAGTGCCAGCGAACTGGACCTGTTCATCGACGAGTTGGATGGCCTGAACTAACGCCACATGTGATTCTTCAAGCTTTTCGATAGTTATCATTGTTCTTCCTTCTGTATAACACGCACGAAAAATTGACTAAAGCTCATAGCTAGTGTCTCGAGAACCGTAGTTTGGGAAGTTGATATTAAGAACATTATCATCCTCAAGTGTGAATAGAACACTTCCATTCTCTACACCGGTTTCATTTCTATCTGAACAGCCGAGAAATAGCTCCCAATCAAACGAATATCGAAGTCGGTATTGATTCGAATTGATGTGTAGAACGTCTTTGATTTTAATGCCGTTCACCACATGTGCCATATCATCGATGTATGACAGTTCTGGGATTAACTTCTCTTCGAAATCACTCTTATGCTCGGTTAAGAAATTGAGCAGTTCAGAACATAACTCGGAGCCATGAACCAATGGTTTAGACAGACTAGAAAACAACATTTCTAAATACTCCAAGGATTTTTTGATATTAGACGGATGCGCGCGAACCTGTTGCAAATTCAAGCTCAGCCAACGCGAACTTATAAGGCTAAACGTTACTATTATCCGAGCTATTAAACGAGTACATTCGAACTTCATCTCGAGGAAACCAGCCCAACTTTTCGTAAAACTGTTGAGCATTGATGTTGTCGTTATAAACAAACAAGTGGGTCTTGGGGATACCTAGCCCTGCAAGTGCGTTGACCGCCTCTGCGACAAGCTTACAACCTAACTTTTGCCCTCTGAATTTGGCCGAGACAGCTAAGTGTTGTAAATACCCACGACGACCATCCGTTCCAACCAACACAGCGCCAATGATCTCGTTGTTACTTTCAGCCACAAAACTCAGACCAGGGTTACGATCTAAATAGCTCGCAATGCTTCCTTTCGAATCGGCATCGCGAATACTCATTCCTTCTGTCTGGCACCACAACGCGATCACTGAGTCGTAGTCTGAAATTGCCATTTCCCGAATGTTTACCACTCTACTCTCCTTGTTTATATGGGTATTTAGTTAGCTGTGTTTCTTGTAATAAGTGAGTAACCAATAAGATTTATGTGTTAAAGAATATCTTGGCAAAACCTAAAGAGGTAACCGCCTGGGGTTTGGACTATGAACTGCTTCTGAGTCGCGATGGAATCACCACATAGATAAGATTTTGACTCTAACGCTAAGTAAATAGAATCAGCGGCGCTTTCGTTAACTCTCTGATATAGAGGTTCGATATCGATAACATCCCATTGGAAGTTAACACCACGCCCTAACGGAAACTCCAGATCACCTGAAAGCCATTTTCGACTTTTGCCCGCAATCCCTTCAAGCATCAAATCAACACCATCGAGCGTTAGATAAGCAAACTCTTCATCTGGGCGCTCGTATTTCACTTCAAATCCCAACACATCGAGAAAAAAGGATTTGCTCACATTAATATCGAAACAATAAAGCTCTGGAACTACTCGTAATGTCATGATTTACCTATGTCATTATTTTATTGTTGACTAGTCATCTTCTTTTAATGCTAGAGGGCTATTTCGATACTTTCTTTATTGGCTGACACGCTAACAGCAAGTAAGCCAATGTAGAACTAAACACCACGGCTCCTAGAGTGTTTAATCCTAGGTGATCCATTGAAGCCAAAAACGAGAAAGAGGCAACAAAGAAGAGTGAATAGTAATAAATCGTAAAAGGCTTCAAGACTTGAGAACATTGTTTACACGTCATGTGCTTAGAAGGATGCAACTTCGATTTCTCTTTAATAGAAATCGACAACCCACAATTTGGACACTTGAACATTTAGGTAATCCTTAATTCTTAATTCTTAATTCTTGCCAATTAACAAAACCTACAGCTAAGTGACTTACAATGCTGAGATGGTTTGCAAACTTACCACCGACACCAAATCGAGTTAAATACCAAGTATTGATAATCATCTCGTAAACTATATAAATCAACCTCAAGGACACACTTTTACTTGCTGCCATCTTATCTTATAGCCGGCGTCGTTATTTTTTAGTTCCCTTTTGATTCAATCACGAATCACACACTGCCAAGCGAAAATAAGGCCTTTGACCATCCATTCGCTCAACCTCTGCACCTAACCTTTTATAGAACTCATGCGCTTTCTTATTGTGCGGACTTGCCGTCCATGAGATGTGAGAGGCGAATGATGACTCCGCTTGTGACTTTAAAGCCATCATAAGTTCACGACCATACCCTTTTGATCTTTGATTTCCTGTAACCAATAGGTCGTCAAGCCAGATTGATGGCTCTCCACTGAAGGATGAATATCGATAGATATACAGTGCGAAGCCAAGATGCTGATCATTCGATTCCAAGATTAAAGCATGGGCAAATGGATAGTCACCAAATAGTGTGCGTTCGATTTTCTCTATAGTTGTCGAGATTTCCCCGCTAAACCCTCTCATACTTCGGTCAAAGTCAGCTTTTTGTTCAATGAACTCTAACAAAACACTTGAGTCTTCTTTCGTCGCAGTCCTTACGATCACTCTCTTCTCCATGGGGGAATTTATTCGTTATTGTCTAACACTTGTTAATCGGCAAAAATGCCGCGCATTGCGAATCAGCTTGAAGTGTTTTCAAATTTTTGTTTCGCAGAAGTTATTGCTTGGGCTATTTTAGCCCTATGACTCGTTTCCCACTCAGCGAGCGTTAATGAGGCTTCACATTTACTCTCCATGTTTGAACTAGCCTCACGCCATATAAAGGTGTGAAGCACGCTTGTTGTTCAATGATATAGACCTAGCTCAAAGGTAACGTTGACCTCGAACTCAGCTCTACAAAAAGATCTACTCCTGCGACTCGGTAGCTTCACATCTGCTGCTAAAGGGAAATTAATGTGACGCTGCCGATTAACTGAAGCTAGGACGCCGGAACCTGACCTAAAATTATACTGCGAATACAATTAGGCCATAAAGGTGCTGCATTAGCATTAACCGAACAATCCGGTGGTAACTGTGCGAGGCTCAGTCTAGTAAAGTTATTCTATTGCTGACCAATGATCGACGTTAACTCTTCTTTTTTGTGAGAATCACATGTCTCCATTTGAGAGTCTCCTAACGTTGCATGGTATTCTTTTGCCCAGACAATGCTTTCTGCGATGATGTCTACTGCTTTTATTAATGTTTCGTGTTCATGCTCCGGGCTCATTGACATACGGAATCGAGCTTTCCCTCGCGCGACAACAGGGTATTCTAAGATGGTTGTAACTACTCCCATACGGAACGCTTTCGCACACGCTAGGCGAGCAATATTCTCTGAGCCGACATGAAGCGAAACTATTGGAGAAGGGGTTCCATACACATCGATGTTATGCATCTTTGCTCGTTGACGTGCAACATTGATATTCGACATCAATTTAGCCCGACGTTCCTCCCCCTCTTTGCTTGCTACTAGTTTTAGGCCTTCACGAGCAATCGCAATTTGTGTAGGTGATAACGATGTAGAGTAAGTGTATGGGCCTGCGAATGAACATGTCGAGAAAACCACACCAAGGTTTGAAGTAGTTAAATACCCACCGTTAGTAGACAGTGTTTTCGAGAACGCACCAACCACGATAAGATCAGGATCGCCTAGTACTCCTTGATCTCCAAGAGTGCCTTTACCGTCCTTGCCTGTACAACCTAAGTCGTGACAAATGTCCACGAGCAGAGCAGCATTGTGTTTTTTACATATATCGAGGAGTTCTTTAATATCAGGCGCATCACCATCCATTGAGTAGAGGCCTTCAGTGACAACCAATACACCTTGTGTAGGATTATCTGAACGAATCGCTTCAAGTTTCGACCTTACTTCCATATTAGAAAGGTGTTTGAATTTAACGACGTTGTCACATGATGCATAGGCCCCTTGCTTTAAACTTTGGTGAGCGTATTCATCGACCAACACTATGTCATCTTTTCTCGCAACCCCCGCGACCCCACTAAATGATGCAGCCCAACCTGTTGGGAATAGGATGCTATATTCGTGGCCTAAATGTTGAGCTATCTCTTTCTGGAGAGCGCCCGACTCTGGCGAGTTACCTAACAAAGGGCCAGTATTAATACTGTGAAGTCGTTTATTAGTTAGCGTTTCAATCGCCGCTTGCTTTAGCTTTGGATGGTTTGATAAGCCCATATAATCTACTGTTGATAAGTTAATACCTGTAAACTCTCGGCCAGCAAGGTCACGGACCGTTGCTTCTACATCTGGGTCACCGACTACTTTCAAAAAATGGCTCATAACACCAGCCTCAAGCCTACGACGGTACCAACCTTCAAGATCTTGATAACGATCCAAAATATATTCTGAGCGAGGATTGAAGTAGCGCATTTGTCCTTTCGTAAGTACGCCTTCACCTTGTAATAACGCCTTATTTGGGAAAGATTCTTCGAATTTGTATAGATCAATATTAAGTTCTTCTGTTTTTTCAATGTTCATGCCGATTTCCTTATCAATTTCAATAGTTTCAAATTTGTTGTTTGTTAGGTAGTTCATCATTAGTTGTCCCATGTTTCCTTAAGTCGCATTACGCGATGGCCCAACTCAATGCGCTCGAGAAAGTCATGTAAGTCAACATTAGCGAATGCTCTTCGGTGTGATTTTGTGCCGATCACTAATTGTTGAGAATTCATCTTTGTTTGTAAGATATCTCTAATTAATCGTCGATTACTTATCGCTTGCTTAAAGGTTTTATCCCAACCTTTAAGAAACTGTTTGAATTCAGATGTATTTCGATTGTCGGTTTGTGTAAAGCACTTGATGGCTCTTCGAATAGCCGAGTATGAAAGAACTCTTGTTCTAGTATGAGCCCATGTTGAAAGGCCTAAGTTGTCTATACTCTCTTTTGTTGTCCCATCAAAAACTTCGAGATTGATGCCCAATACTCTGTCAAATAGGCAATGTTCCAAATCGATGGATGTGACTTTAGATGTAGACTTTTGAATGTAGGTGTTTCTTGGACGCCAATCCGCATTGGAAAGAATGTATGCTGCGGCGGCTTGTATACCTACTTGTTCTGCGACCTCGATATCATAATCACCATCTTTCCAGATCGCCCCCTTAGCAGGAGAGCTAAAGAGTAGCGGCTCCTCACCTTCTAATAGGTAAGCTCGTGGTGCTGCCGCTCCTATTGTGCACATTATTCGATGGGCAGTTTCTTCGATGTAAGCGCTTGCTGGATCTATATATCTTTTAACGTACCACTGTTTCTTTACGTTATCAGTGCCAAGCCCATGCACTCTTGCGACAATGTTGTAGCGTCCTAATTCTTCTTCTGACAATAATTCAATGTCAGTAACCATGAAGTTTTGATCATCTATCGTGTATTCAGCACCTATTTTCAAAAGCGGAGTACATGATGTTGTAAGCCAAACCAACTCACTGAGACAATTGACGTATACATCACGACGTCCATTACCAATATTGATAGCGTTCATCCCTAAAGATTTCGGCGCGTCGTAGTCACTCTTAACGTCATCACCAATAAATAGACAATCAGAGGGAAGAAGGCCAAGTTCCGAAGTCACGCCGATGTAAGCACTAGTCATTGGCTTTTTAGTACCAATATCACTAGAAAAGTTTATTACGTCAAAGTACTTAGCTAGCCCTAATTCAAAAAATGGTTTTTTAAAAACTTGGGCGACATTCGATAATAGTGCAATTTTAATATTACGAGCTTTCAGATTGCTTAGTAATAATCTAGCTCCCTTAGTGAGCTTTGCTGTTGATAAGTGGCTCTCTAAAGCAATTCTACATTTAGAGTATTCCTCAGACGTTGACTGACGTCCAATTAACGCTTCGATAAAACCTTCCAACGCTTTATCATCACTTTCAAAACATTCGATTAATGTTGCCTTAAGCTTAACTGGAGAAGCTTTCACACCAAGAATTTTAGAAAACTCCCTAAGCAAAGGCCTAGTATTAAAATCGATCAGAGTTCCATATAAATCAAAAATCACACATTTAAACTTACCAGATGGGACTGCTGTTTTTTTGAATTCTAATTTGGAGATGCTTTTTAATTCACCCATTACAAAACTTCCTTGTTTAAAATATTACACTTATATTTAATCTGTTAAATTAAGACTTAGTAGTACCAATGAGCATTAAATGAAAGTTGGTCAAAGTCGTTGCTATAAAACAGCGCATCGTTTGGATTCGATGAGTTAAAATAAATATATTCAAAAGATAACTTAATATCATTTGTTAACTTACCCGATATTTCTAACGTTCCAATTACGCCTCCATATCTAGTGTCAACGATTCCTCCAATTGTTGTTTCTAGATCGTATGCATTGTAAGTTGTGTACTTATAAGCCAAGAAAATATCATTTTGAAAAGCTACTGTTATGTCATCTTGCCTACTATCATAGTAATACTCAGCATAAACGGTTGCCTCACCCTCACCGAACCAAGATGAGCCTAGTGCTCTTTCAACCCCCAAAGTTGTACTGACATATGAGTCGTAAGAGTTTGGCTTAAAGTATCCTAGCTCTAGCTTATATATATTGGCATCCATAATGTACTGGACATCAAGACCGAGTGTATTACCTAATACATAGTGTGGTACTAAGTGTTCTATGTCTCCATCTACTTTGTATATTGGCTTACGATATGTCCCATCAAAAAAAACAAATCCAAACTCTAGGTCATCTAACATCCCAGACATACGAGCCGCGTAGTCTGTGTGTTTTTTACCTTTGCTTGACTCATAAGTACTTTGGCTCGCATCGACCGGTAATCCAAGCCCCCAGGGACGTTGTGTTCCTCCATAATTCAGCTCTTCAAATCGCGGTAGAATATACCCCTCAATAGTGACCATATCGCCAAAATAGGACGCTGCTATCATCGATTGACCTAGCCCTTGCTTTTGGAAGTAGTCCCTAATCTGGTCTCTTTGGTTGACAATATTTATCACATTGATACCTTCTGTCACTCCCCAATAGACAAGGTCATAACCAACATCTATTTGATACGAATCCCCTATCCAATTAATTTTTGCGATAGTTGGATCGAAATAACCTTCCGTGTATTCATTTATCCCTTTCTGACCATACAATCTAAGATCATAATTTAGATTTTCAGACAGCTCCCCTCTACTTCTCAGCTCCCCCACGGCACTGATAGTCTCATCCTTAGTATTTTTAGTATTTACAAAATCAACGACATCGATGCCTAAAAAACCGTGTAAGTTCATTGCATGAACATTAAATCCATATGCAAGAGCAAATAACGAAACTATTTTTGCAATATCTGGAACCATAATTATTGCACTCGATTAAATGAGTTTGCTCTGAAGCTACTTTTATTAGTAGAGTCTGTGGCAAACTCTCCAAACACTATTTCAGTTTCACTGTTTTTTATATGGTCTTCCATTTTTAAAATATGTGGCCGCCACGCTCCTCCTTCTGAATATGAAACATAATCGCTTAAGTGCAATGTTTTTGAATGCTCACCACGACTATTAAAATACTTATTTAATTTCGGCTGATAATTTGAACTATTTAAATATGTTTCAATATGAGAGTATCCAGATCCATTGTAATTTGGTCTGTAAGTCACTTTTATTAGTTTCTGACCGGATATTTCAACAGTGCTAGCTTTGTCAAATTCGTATTTACTTAATTCAAGTGAAGATAAATCTTCGAATGCAAAATCACTTCCTACGAACGAGCTATCTCTATTCGATGATGAAATTCGCTTTGTCCTATTTATACTTGGTAGAAAAAGCCATTGTTGGTCGTTCCCGTCCATTGCTGTATGTGTTAATACCGACACTCCTTTGACGTCCGTTGGCTGTGAAAACACATTTATGGTTTTATTACCGGCATCTTCTGATTCAAGAATGTACTGTTCCATTATGCGGACAATCTGACTATCTCGTGTCTTAATAGTCATGGTAACGGTAGACATTGAGTTTGTTAAACCGCGTTGGTATTCACGACTCAGGTTCATTACCTCTTCTGCATTCAAAGAATATTCACTTGTATCATCTGATATAGCAATATTTGAAAAAGTTGACAAACACGTCGTAATAGCCAGCAGCAATAGACTTTTTGATTGTTTAAGTTTCATGATCACCCACCATTTTCATTGTTGTTTAACTGTTTCGAATTTCTTGTCTTCCTGTTCTTCATCGTTTTTTTGTATTGCTTGGCCCTTTGGTTTTCGAAGCATTATTGCCGGAAGAACCGTCAGGTCGATCACTAATGCTGTTACAAGCACTGTTGCAGCCAAGATCCCGAAGACTTGGAATGGAGCAAAGGTAGAAAGAAGTGACGCACCGAAAGCAAATACAAGTACTAGAGTTGTTCCATATAGCCCGATACCAGTTTCACTAAATACTTGTGTGAATGCGGCAGTAGGTGACTGTCCTTTTAACTTTTGTCTTTGATATTCAGTAATAATGTGTAACGTGTCGTCCACCGCAATACCCAAGGTGATACTGACAACCAAAACGGTACCTACATTTAGGTTCTCCCCCATTACCCAAAGACCTAGCCCTCCCACTAACAGTGGCGTTAGGTTTGGTAAAAGTGCTATAAGACTCAGTTTCCAAGATTTAAAAGCGACACAAAGTACGGCTGTTATGAGTAAAAACGCAATGCCAACTGACGATAGAAATGAGCTAACAACATAACTTTCTTGTCTTTGGTACAACGAATACTTACCAGTAACAGTTGCATCTAAATTGAGACGTTTAGCTTCGGCATTGATAATCGCAATCTCTTCAAGTGCTTTTGCAGAACTGTCTACTCTCCAAAAAACAGTGAGTCGAATTGCATCGTTGCGGCTAGAAACTCGATTATCGAGAGATAGCCCTTTTGGCAAGCCCATGGTGTAAAATAGAAGTTGTTGAGCAATACTTTTCTGCGTTTCACCCAAACGGTAACTGCTGTCATCACCATAATTCAATGCTCTGTTTGTCGATTTAAGGATGTCGACAATTGATACAACTTGAGCGACTTCTTTACGGCTCTCAATAAAGCCTTCAAGTTCAGCGACTTTGTTCAGGAACTCTGGTTTTTGTGCACAGTTTTCGCAGCCCGCATTGATCATAATTTCAATGTTTCTTGCCGAACCGATAGTTCGGTCAATTTCATTCACACCTTTACGCAGTTCGTGCCCCTTTGCGAAGTATCCAATGGGATCTGCATCGACCCTAACCATCGTCGTAGCCGCAACACTTGCAATGACAAACGCTACATATGCAATCAACACACCTTTTCTATTGTTTGATACTTTGTTTACAAACTTACTCACTGTACTTTTTGAAACTTGAAGTGGCTGCTTTTTGTTGTAACCAAATGGCAAGATAAACAATAGAGAGCTAAGCATTAGGTATGTCAGCGTCCACGCATATAACACGCTAACTGAAGCCGCAATTCCGAGGTCAGCAATGGTTTTTATGTCAGAAAATTTGAAACTCAAAAATCCAATCGCAGTGGTTAGTGCGGTAAGTAGAGTCGGCTTAACATTCTTAGTCAACGCGTACTTTGCTGCTGCATTTTTGTTTGAATAACTCTGCTGTGCTATACGATATGTCACTAAGATGTGGATACACCCCGCGACAGCTAGACCAATAGTTATCTGCGGAAGTACAGTTGTAATTGAAGTCATCTGGATTCCTAACCAACCCGCAAGGCCAAGACTGCCCATAGATGAAAACACGACAATTACCATCGCGTAGAACACACACCAAGCGTTGCGAAGCACGTAGTACATAATGACAATACATGCGAACAGTAGCGCTGGAATAATCCTAGCGTTGTCCGCTTCTGACGCATCGGCGAATGACTGAACAATTAAAGGTGCGCCAACTAAGTGAAATTCATGCCCTTCAAGAATAGTGTTTGCCAGTAAATCGCGGGCAGCGGTGACAACGGGTTTAATATCTAACTCTTTACCATTACTTGGCCTCAGAGTACCGACAAGCAGAGTCATCGATGTGTCTTCAGATAAGAGATAGCCAGTTAGAATCTCATCCTTTTTAGCGATTCTCTTCAGTTCTTCAATATCGTTCTCTGTGTATGATTTTAGAGTTGACACAAGAGGCTCAACATTGATGTCATCACCTTCAGCATATACACGTTGATAGTTCGTGATTGAATCCACGCGAATTACATCGGGTAACTGCCACATTTCATTGGTTAAATGTTGTAATAATTCGATCGAGTCTTTGTTAAATAGCCCATCATCATTTTTTACTGCGATAATGACTGAGTCATCATTACCAAAAGTTTGTTCAAAGTTGTCAAACTCCACCAGCCATGTGTCATTTTTATAGAAGTAACCGGCATGAGTGAAGTCAGCACTTAAACGACCAAGGCCTACAAACGTGAACGCGACTATAAGTAAACTTAAGATCATTACTAATACGGGTTTAGCAGCAAGAAGGTTGACAAATTTCATTGAGTAAACTGGAAATTCGTGGTTTTCTTTGTCCTTATAAGAATTTTTCATGTTATCTCCTTTCCATCTATGCCTGGTTCAAATAGCTATTACGTAGGATGCTTTTAGTCACTTTCCCTGTGTGCCCTATAGGAAACTCTTTTAGAAAGACTAAGTCGTTTGGGTGCTTGTACTTCGCTAGACTGGCTTTGAGTGCGCGCTCGATATGCGGTCTAGCTTCACTATTGCTATTGATTGGTTTAAGTATTACCGACGCAACAACTGTTTCACCTCGAATCCTATCGGGTACACCAAATACAGCCACATCTTTGACAATATCTACCGCTCTAATTGCGTCCTCTACATCCCTTGGAAAAATGTTATATCCGCTCTTAATGATTAGGTCTTTCTGCCTACCTGCGATAAAGCAAAAACCATCTTCGTCGATGTACCCGAGATCACCCGAGTAAAGCCAACCATCTTTCAAAACGATTTGGGACTCCTTGGGAAGGTTCATATACCCAAGCATGATATTTGGACATTTAAATACGAGTTCTCCAACGTCTCCGGCATGTAACGTTTTTCCTTGCAAATCTACAGCTTTCGCAGTGATCCCTTGATAAGGGCGACCTACCGAACCAATTTTTCGGTTTCCTTCTCCTCCTCTGTTACTGCACACGCTTACGATAGTCTCTGTAAGTCCATAGCCTTCATGTATCTGAGTTGAAAAGGCAGTTTCGAACTCATTTTGAAGTTGCACATCAAGCGGCGCACCTCCCGTTAAACAAGTTTCAAGACGAGAAAAATTGATATCGCCTATGTTGTCTCTACAGAAATCTAATATTTTTGCATACATGGTTGGGACACCTGCAAAAAGCGTGATTTTGTCCATTTCGAGGCTATTTATGCACTCTTGAACCTTGAAGTTGTCGTGAAGTACTACCGTTGCGCCAGACATTAACGCCGTGCCAATCAACGCGTTAAAGCCGTATGCATGAAACAAAGGTAAAACACATAAAATTCGATCATTGGGCTTTACGTTAAATGCCATCTTTAGCATCTGTGACTGTGCAAATAATGCTTTGCTGGACATCATCACACCTTTTGACGAGCCCGTTGTTCCAGACGTATACATGGTAAGACAGTGCTGGTTGTAGTCATCAGCGTAATCTCTGTACTTAATGTCACCAAGAATCGAGTCGAATGTGTTGTGCTCGTCGCTTGTGTTGCCCACAACCACAATCTCTGGTTTTATTTGACAATCCTTAATAGCCATTTCTACCGTGGTTACATGTGAGTAATGCACGAAAATCAAGCCTAGATTGCTGTCTTCAACAATATGTTTGATTTCTTTTGGCGTTAAGAGAACGCTGATTGGTGACGCGACATAACCGCCTAGGAACAAACCGTAAACTATTGAAACGAACTCAGGAATATTTGGAAGCATGATTCCAACACCCCCTTTAACTTTAAGATTGTCGACTCCGTTCGCTATGCGACAAGCTTCCTTAAACAGATCTTGATAACTAAGAGAACGGTCTTTATGTTGAATTGCGATTAGTTCGGAAAAATTTTCAAATTGATCCATTAAAATATGGTTATTCATTTAGGCCGCCATATCGATTCGGTGATCAGTAATTTCAGCAACAAAATTATTGTCTTTGTAAATTTGAGCGCTCAGAGGAATGTATTCCTTTACCGGTTTATTCTTTGCCGATTCAGAGGTTGAATAGCTCATAAGGAATACGACATAACCGAAGAATTCTGCCGAGTATTCTCGGCTTAGAGCCGGGGTGATAGACGTAAAGCTATAAAAAAACTTATCGTTTGCTGAACGAAGCCAGCAATAAAGCATTGCCCCAGCCTTTTGTGAAGCGCTCATACCATAGATACTCGTAAGTTTTACCTTTCCGATTTGCGTATCGTGTTGGTATCGACCAACGTTACTCATTGTTACGGTCGCGCCAGCTCCACCACTCTCAGCACAATCTAAGTTGTACTTTTTATATGTTTTCTCAGAGTTCCAAAATTTGTCGAAAACTTTATGGAAAATTAATGGCGATTTCATATCGACCTCTGACTTAGCACTTTCACTAAATGATTTTGCCAGGTCCCAAAATGTATCGTTTGGATTCACCATCACGTTAGATGCACCAGATCCCGATAGATAACCAATTGCATCGGAACTAATTTCGTCGCCCTCAAAATATCGACGAAGACTGAAGTCCATAGGGAGCGTGTATCTGTCTTCAACATCTAACTTGGCACCGGAAAAATGCAAAACTGCACACTGGACAGCCGCTGCGTATGCCCCGCCAACCGTCACACCCTGGCTTTTGCATTCTGAGATTACGTTTTGACAAATACCCTTAGAACTTTTTGCGAAAAAACAGTTAGTTTTCAATTTTTCTCTTGGCTGTAAACGTCCCTGAGGCTTAATTTCTGCCCAAGTATTAAATTTACTGCGAGCACGTAAGAATGATTCTCTATGTAGCGTTCCAAGTATATTTTCGAGCAAACCAATCTTAGGGGAAACTTCGAGCGCTGAAGGCGTTGGAAGTAGCGGCTTCCCAAGATCCTGTCCCCCGCAATGAGCCACAAATTCACTCAACAGGTTCATCAAGGAGCCACCATCAACCAACGAGTGCTGCACATTAATTATGATGTGACCCGATTCTGGTAGCCATGTAACTCGGTACATATAGCCACCAGATAAATCAAATGTATGATTAACTTCATCTTCTGCAACTAACTTCCAAAACGGCGTTAAGTTAGGTTCATTGAGAGCGTGTGCGTATCGCTCAACAACGTGAACCTTTTCGGGGTTGACAGGCAAGAACTCGAATGCGGGTCGGGCGTTGTGACCATCAGGCCAAATTACTTTAGCTCGAAGGTTCGGGTGACGATTGTGAAGGGCTACTGATGCTTCGCGGATTTGGTCAAAACTTTCGATGCCTTCAAGCTGTCCTATGACAACATCAGATATTCTTGATTGAGCCATAAATGATTCGAACCCTTGTAGTGGTCTTGTTGAGTTCTTTGCGTCCTGTTTTAATTCACGTTCAATTTTTTTCATTAGTCCTAGCCCTCTATCCCTTCGCCTTAGTTGACGAATCACGTCCGTTTGTTCCGGTTTTTCAAAAGAATGCTTCAATAGAGTTAGGGCTTTAGTGGCCAAACCGTTCGCATATAGTGAGCTTGCTAAACCGTGTACGAACCGCTCTACTGGATACCCGTATTGATTTGAGTAAAGGTACGCGCGTTTAAAGTATTTAAGTTCATCACGCAAAGTTCCCTTCCTGTAGAATGCAGGCAATTTTTGGTTCAAAAGCCCCTTGCAATAATTAAGATAAGGATGATGTTTGTCCTCTCTTAATAAATGGTTAAGCATCATTGTGTATTTTCTCAATCTCAAAAAAGCTAGCGCTTTGGGCATTGTGCTTAATCGAAAGCCTTCTAATCGGACTTCCTGAAGCTTCATATCAAAACTCGATTGAGGAAGAATCCGCGCAGTTTCCCCAATCTTTGATACTTTTTTCACATCATTTTTTGAGATTAATTCAACATTCTGATCTAAAAGAAGCTCAAGCTCATCGTTCACTCTAGATGAAACACTTTTAATTTCCCTATTAACCAAATGACTGCCCTCTTGGTTAATAGCCTTGCTATAGATCCAGCCATACACTTCACTTTTAATCAGATGCGCTACGTCTTTTGGCTCATAGCCTTTGAATCGTTCATCATTAGGCCGAATAAGCTCGCCAAAAGTTATTTGGCCTTTCACGCCTTTTGAAAACTTTAAGCTTCCACGAGGCAGTACGCTTGAAAAGTTACTTACTGCTACTGGTAGAATTGGGATACTGTGCTCTACCGCTAAGTTGAACGCTCCGTATTTGAATGCATGTAATGACTGTCCGTCAGATCGGGTGCCTTCGGGGTACATGACTACTGCTCTACCACTATTTAACAGTTCGGTGATCGTGGCATATGTCCTATCCGTGTTCTTGGGATCGATTGGGACAGCACCGCCAGCAACTTGAACCTCCCTAACTATCGGATTCTTTAATGCCTTTACATTAGTGGGAATCTTCACCTGTCGGTCTACGAGTTTCCAAAAGAGGTTTGTTATCACAAAACCATCGAAATAACTTTGATGGTTTGGAACAATGATAACGGGTCCCTCTTTAGGAATATTTACGGAACCGACAAAACCATTTAAGTGAGCTTCCAATTTACTATCTATATAAAGCATCAACCCACGAAAGAAACTTTTTTGAAAAGCCATGCGAACAAAATGTTTAGTTCTTTTGCCTAAAATAGCTAACATGGAACACTCCTCCGTTGCTACGCTGCTGCTCGAGTGTTTTCAACCTGTTCAATGTAGAGGCATAGTTCTTCAATAGTGATATAAGAAATCCCGAATTCTTTAGACATTTCGATAAGATCGGGGCGTCGAGCCATTTGACCATCTTCACAGATAACCTCGACAATCACTGCGGCTTCGCTTTCAAGCCCAGCGAGTCGACATAGCTCAACACCTGCTTCAGTGTGGCCCTGGCGAGTCGCAAGATATCCATTTTTTGCGACAAGCGGAAACATATGACCGGGGGCTTGAAGAGCTTGCGGACTGTATTCATCACCAATGATAACTTCGATCGTTTTTGCGCGGTCCCATGTGGAAATACCAGTGGTAACTCCATACTCTAATGTCGCATCTACACTTGCTGTAAATGCTGTCACCATGTGGTCTTTATTATCCTGAACCATAGGTGAAAGCTGCTTCTTCTTTGCTATTTCTTCTGAAATGGCAAGGCATACTAAGCCGCGACCGTGGGTAATCATAAAATTGATAGCTTCGGGAGTTGCGTGTTCAGCAGCAACAATTAGATCACCTTCGTTCTCACGCCCTTCGTCATCAGACACAAGAAGAAATTGTCCATTGCGGAATTCTTCGATTGCTTGACGGATGATTTGCTTGCGGTCTAGAGATAGTACGTTAGTCATTATTATTTCCTTTAGATTAGTATTTTTGTTTCTTTCTGGTCTGAGGAAATAATCGTATAAATCGACACTTTACGGTATCCCCGCTTACGACGTGCCAAGGTTAGCCCCCTAAATTTAGGGGGTTGTATTCATTGAATTAATAAGATCCACGTTCAGAAAATAACGCGACACATTTCAACTTTCTCTACAACAGGTAACTAATACACACAGAAATAATGTACGATCAGTTGAATATTCTTTTGCAATTTCAAGGGTTAAATAGAATTAATGTCAATAGCGAGCATCACCAACCAAATCGAACAATCTGAGACCACTCAAGAGGCAATTCAGATAGTAGAGAAACTATTTGAACACAACTACACAACAATTCAGTTGATCACGAACCCGCATCAAATATTGGATAACCTCTTTGTACGGTCGACATACCCTAAGGAATGGATTGCAGAATACTTGTTAAACAATTATCTCAAAATAGACCCTGTTTTTAACCACATAACAAAGACTAAAGAAACCGTGCTTTGGAGTGACGTGCCATTAACACCTGAGTCGATTGTATTATTTGAGAAAGCAGAAAAGTTTGGAATTGGACATTCTGGGTATAGTTTCGTCCACAAAGATGCCGTAGGTATCGGTTCAATATTAAGCCTAAATTCTAATATGGAACACAACGATTGGGTCAGTTATATCGAAATTGTAAAACCTACCTTTGAAACTGTATTACCAGCACTACATGATAAAATCACTAAAGAATTTTATAGCTCATCGACAAAGAACCCACAGTTAACATCAAGAGAAAAAGAATGCCTCCACTATTCTTCAATTGGTAAGAGTAATTCGGAAATAGCACTGATACTCTCAATTTCCGAGCATACCGTTAGAAGCTATATAAAGACGATTAGACACAAATTTGATTGTGTAACGATCACCCAAGCTGTCGCTAAAGGCATTAGGTTAAAGATAATCTAGGCAACAAAGTGAATTAATGCAGGTCAGCATGGCAGAGTCAGGAGACTTCCCAATTTCAGTATTACATTAGCTAAAAACTATATATCTTACCTAGAGCGCCTGAAATCGGGACTTTGTTTCAGTCCAACCAGTCAGACTAAAGTTAGAATAACCATGACCATTACACCGGAGACACCACTCCAATCAAACTCATGGAGCTTTACTGTCACTTCTTTTGAAATGTCTATTGCTGATGAAATTGTTAGAAATAAAGACGCAACAAACACCGATAGTAAGACAATGTTTAATATTATTTTTCTGATAACCTTCGTCCAAAAATTTTGTATATCAAATCAATACTGAATTAAATGGTAACCTAAGTAATAACCAACATTAAGTAACTCTTTTAACTAGTCACAAACCGAGTTGAAACTGGCAGTCTGTTTGAATTGCGGGTTATTCAACTGGATCATGGTATACATTTGGCTGCCAAATTTGCATTAATATTTCTGGGTTCTCAACAGATCGAAAGCCATATTGCGAATACAAGGCATGCGCATCCCTAGTAGCCAGCATTAAACGCCTTAAACCCTGAACTTCAGGATGTTCAATAATTGTCTTAACCAACCATTTGCTCAACCCTTTACCTCTATAACAATCAATAACAAAGACATCGGCCAAATAGGCAAATGTAGCTTTATCTGTGATGAGTCTTGCGAAACCAACTTGATTTCCATTTTCCTCAAACACACCAAAGCACCATGAATTTGAGATCGCTTTCTCTAAAGTCACTCTAGGAATTCCAGAAGCCCAATAACTTTGAGATATAAACTGATAGATAACATCAACGTCCAAATCACTGTGATTTGAACTAATTCTGAATCCTTTCAATGAACTTTCCTCCCTGAAGGATAATGCCGTATTAAGACGTGACGAAATGCTCGCAAAACTGTGAGTAAAGCGAATCCGGTATGAGGTAGGCATCAAGCTCATATCGTCACAGTAGTAAACGTCTTGGCTGTGCATTTTAGCCTTTATATCCATGTTTGAACCTATTTGATCATTGCCTCATGTCGGCATAAATAAAGAAACAGATGGATAATTTGAAGTTTTCACTGGCCTTAATGCAAGTTGGATGAATTAACTCGGCCTAATGTTTTCAGCCACACGCCACAGCACACCACTTGGGTCAGTGATACAAAACTCAAGCATTCCCCAAGGCTGCTCAACAACCTCGGAAACGGTAACTTCAAATTCCGACACTACATTAGAGTTTTGGATGTGTTGATACCAACTTTTTACGTCTTCAACCAGCAAGTGCATCATGTAATTGTGACAGTGCGCAGGTTCATAAACGTTTTGTAGAAGGAAGGCACAACTGCCGTGACGCAGATAGGCGATATCATGAAATTCAGACATCACTTCGAAGCCGATTGACTGGTAAAAACGCTTAGATAAATCGAAGTCTTTCGCGGGTACGAAAGACTAAATTTCTGAGACTTTTAGGTTTTCCATCCTACATCCTTTTAGTGCAGATATTCCGGCGCTGACACGCTTAACGCTTTAAGTGGTTACAGCGTTTATTCAGAGTCTTGCTGAAATGAATCGACCTCGGCTTTAGTTAGATAACGCCACTGACCTGCTTCAACATCTAAGCCAACATCACCAATCTGTTCGCGATGAAGGCCAACCACTCGGTTACCTACCGCTGCAAACATACGTTTTACTTGATGAAACTTACCTTCTGTAATGGTCAACAGCACTTCTTTACTGGTAATCACTTCAAGCTCTGCCGGACGCGTCAGTTTTTGCTCGCCTTGCAATTGAATACCCGCTTTGAACTTATCAGCGACATCGTCTTTGATCTCTCGTGACAATGTCACGCGATACACCTTCTTACATGACTTAGTAGGTAGCGTGATATTGAATGACCAGCGTCCATCATCGGTAATCAATACTAAACCTGTGGTATCGGCATCTAAGCGCCCAGCGATGTGCAGTTCTGATGCTTTTTCTATCTCGATGTAGTTAAAGAGCGAAGGATAAACCTCATCGATATTGGAGCAAATAGTACCCGCAGGCTTGTGCATTAAGAGGTATCGAAACTCTCGTAGCGTTAAGGCATCACCATTAAGCAAGATAGTGTTACTTTCATGAACCTGAGTAGATTCGTCTAACACAACCACACTGTTCACACTCACCTCACCATTTTGGATTCGCTGAACGGCTTCGAGTTTTGTTAGTTCTGTGCTTTTACAAAGGTATTTATCAAGGCGCATTAATCGTCTGCGCCGCATTTCGCACAAGGCTTATAGGTGCGTTCACCTTGAGCAATCACCACATAGTCTCGAACGCAGTTATCACATAGCGCCAACTTTGGGTAAGCGTCTTTCTGTTTCTTTGCGTTAATGTCGCCTTCAGTGGTGTATACGGTTCTCATTTTTATGCCTTTGTTTTAATAACTTGCTAGGCGCAAATTGTATCACTGTTTACAGCCCCGTTTGCAGTGTTGTGACTTAGATAAATGAATATCAAATGAGGTGGCTCCTTTGAGTTTCCGAGTGATGGACAACAAAATCAACGTGCCACGCCTATCAGTGGTAAAATGATAAAAGCTCACCAACCAATGAAGTCACTAATGAAAAATTGTAATCAATGCGGGAAATGCTGTATCAAATACGGAGATGGTGACCTCGCCGCGACTCAAGAAGAGATTGATTTGTGGGAGTTGTTCAACCCAGACATATTTGAATATGTTCGCGGTAGTGAGATCTGGTTTGATCCTAAATCTGGCGAACGTTTAAGTCGTTGCCCTTTCCTAGAAGTTGTTCCAACGAAAGATAAGACTGCTCAAGCGAAATATACGTGCAGCATTTACTTAGACCGACCTGAAGATTGCCGCCACTATCCGAGCTTAATCAATGAGATGGTAAGAGATGAATGCGAGATGATTGAGGTGGTGGATCTACAAGACACGAAGAAAGCTCAAAGGAAACTCGACCTGTTGATGAAAGACAGCCGCCCTTCAAGCTATTCGTAAGCACTGATCTATAAAGATCCTGACTAAACAGTCGTTCTGTATTAACGAGCCATTATTTACTGATAAGTGGTAAATACTGGTTTGCTTCTAACCAATCAAGCGCAACAAGAGCAGCCAATGAACATACCGCTCTGTCGTTGCCATCCACAAACTTAAGCTCTTCAATTTCGGCATCTGGAGACAGTTTGCCAGTATAATCAGCAAGATAACAAGTCAATTGCACCGATACGCCTTCCGCTTTCCCATCAGCTTGGCCTGTAAACGTCTCAACGTATTTGATGGAATCAGGCACCAAATCTACCGAGATCTCTTCTTTGATTTCGCGAACCAGTGCTTGCTCATCACTTTCCCCTGCTTCACGTTTACCACCCGGTAGGTAGAACAGTTCCTTGCCTTTTGATCTCACCATCAACAGCTTGCCATCTTTAATGAATATCCAAGCCAGCTTATCAATTACCTTATGCATGTCGTTAGACCTTATTTCTATTTTAGTTCTCGTTATGACTGGGTTTGTCCGCGATATTACATGCGACCAAACAAAGCCAACGTATGTTACACGTTGAAATGAATATACTCTATTGAATCGCTTGGGAAATTCATAACCAAAACGAAAAATGACAGCCTTTGAGCACTATGCTCGTCAACTGTCATTACTCTAGTTTACGGATTGTTCGCTAACCGCACACGAATAGTATCAATCGACCAACCACACAAGTGCAGAGTCGTGGTCTTCGAATGACTTAATCTCGCCAGACACGAACCAGCTCCCTACTTTTGAGGCGAATTCCTGCCAGCTTTTGTCACCATAAATCGCGATTTTGTCTATCTTCGAATTGAGTTCCAATCCCAACTTGAAATCATCCCAAGCAGCGCGTAACTCCCAACCCGTCAAACTAGAAATGTCGACCAGCATTTTGAGTTCAGACGAATCGAGTTCTTCTAGTGTGGTATTTAGAATAGGTATCATTGCTTGATAGTCATCGTGTGTGAGTTTGCCTTTCGCTTTGAACACAACAATAGTTTCACCGCCCACACGCTCAATTCCAACCGATATTCCGTGACGTTCGATACTCATAACCTAGCCCTCATAGTGGAAACTAGAGATAGCTTAGAGAATTAGACAGCAAAGAGATGAGAGGCTTGCGTCAAAACGGACAAGCATCCAAACGAGTTTTAGTTACTGACCATTTAACGACGCTTAATCGCAACGACCGAGTAAGTGTGCCAATGCTTCATCCTACCCAACGACGTGAGTGCTTGTTCGTCTCGCTCATCAAATCGAACCATCTCGAAATCATTGAACAAGCTAAGTACTTTGGCTTTCGTTAACGGTGTTGTTGGGGTTCGATACCCACGGGCCCAACTGTCATCAACGCCCATGAAATCACCCGCAAATACGCCACCCACTTCAAGACAATTTTCAATATTGTGCCAAACTTCGTCAAAACAGGTTGGGTCAGCAAAAAACAGACTAGAATTAGCGATCACTACACCAGATTTCGTGTAATCATAGTGTTCAAACCCACTTTCAGATATCTCGACCAAAGATTTGCGACCAAAACGATCCCGACATAGTGCAATGGCATCAGGATTAACGTCGAACCCATACACTTGATACGCCTGCTGTTCTAAAAAAGCAATGTCACTACCTGTTCCACAACCACAATCAATCGCAACATTTAAGCCTGACTCATTCAGTTTAATTGCGAACTCAGTTCTCTTTAAATGAGGTTTACTTAGTGCCTTTTGGTAATACTGACGCCAGATCTCTGAATGGTCATCCATGGCGCTTCCCTAACAGTTCGCTTAGGTTTTGAACTTGTACGATATTCGGATGCTCTGATTTAAGAACAGTGCCTTCCGTGTTCAACCACACAGCGTGTAAACCACTCGCTAACGCAGGATAAATGTCTTTTTCGAGAGTGTCTCCAATCATCGTTACATCCTGAGCTTGAACACCTAACTGTTTAATGATGGCAGGATAAAAATCAGAATCGTATTTGGATACGCCAAGACTCGCCTTACAGAAGTAACCGGAGAGATACTGAGACAGACCAGCTCGTTCAAACGCTTGGATAATGTCTTGTTCTGTCGAGTCAGCGGCGTTGGTTGCAACATAGAGTTTGTGCTGTTTCGAAAGCGCAGCCAGCACTTCACGCGCCCCTGCAACTTCTTCGACAACTTCCCAGTCGCACATTTTCCCTTGTGCTTCTGGGAAATCGACCATCAGCGTATTGCCCCAGTCAAATAAGACTATTTCTGTTAATTCGATTAGCTTTGTCATCTTGCCTCCTGCATACGATGAATTTCTAGCGTTTAGGCGAGCCTATAAGAACTTCTCAATAAGAACTTCGTCAAAGTACTGGTCACCAATCTTACCGTGTTTCTTAGCCGTTCCGACGATTTCAAAGCCTTGCTTTAGATAAACCGATAATGCGCGCTCGTTGTCTGCTCTTACATAGGCGAACAGCTTTTCATAACCTTTGGCTTTCGCTGATTTGAATGTGTAATCAAACAACTGCTTTGCGACACCCTGCCCACGGCTATTGGCATCAACATAGGTTCCAATGATACCAACATGGTCAAAGGCTTTAGTATAAGTAGCAAATGGTTCGACATTCTGGAAGCCAAGTAACTGACTCGTAGCTTCGTTAACTGCAACGCTAAACACACCACGCTCAGGGAACGACTCAATGAATGCCTTTTCTTCATCAACAGTAAAAGTCTGATCCAAGATCGTATAACGCGCTTCGATAATGATTGGATTCAAGACATCAATAATGCCTTGTGCATCTTCTACTGTTACTTCTCTGATTGTTAAGCTCATGCTTCTCTACCTTTTTATTGCTTTGGGCAGATTCTATCGCTACATGCCATCTCTTTGATAGGACAGAATGTTGTCGAAAGCGATATCGAAGTAGAGTTCGTAGCTATTTTGTTCAACATAGCCCAAATGTGGAGTTGCCGTGACGTTAGGTAAGGATAATAGAGGTTCAGCGTCTGTTGTTGCTGGCTCACAATCGAACACATCAACCGCGGCGCGCTTAGTCGGAACTTCACATAATTCACGGTATAGAGCTTGTGGTTCAACTAATTCTGAACGGCTGATGTTCACAAACAGCGAGTCTGATTTCATTAGCTGAAGGTCGCTTGCAGTAACACACCCTTTCGTCGCATCGTTCAAACGTAAGTGCAAAGAGAGCACATCAACATCTCGAAAGAAGTCTTCTTTGGTTGCTGATGCTTCAAATCCGTCAGCCTGCGCTTGAACTCTTGATTGCTGGCTGCCCCACACCACTACAGACATCCCAAATGCTTTGGCATATTGTGCAATGCATTTACCGATTTTCCCGTAACCCCAAATGCCAAGCTTTAGCCCTTTCAAAGTTCGACCTAACCCTAATGAGCCTGAATCTTGCCATTGGTTTTGCTTGAGGTTTGAAGCGTAAGTTGGAATGTGTCGAGACGCCGCCATGATAAGCGCCCAACACAGTTCAGACGGTGCGACAGGTGAACCGCGCCCTTCTAATACTTTCACGCCAAAACGCTCACACATTTGAACGTTAATATGATTACTGACTTTGCCCGTTTGGCTAATCAGTTTTAAGTTTGGAAGCCTTGAAAGCAGTGACTCTGTAATGTCCGTTCGTTCGCGAATAAGGACCAAAGCATCAAACTCGCGCAGTTTTAACGCCAGTTCATCTTCAGGATAGGTTTCTGTGAATACCGTAACATCATGCTGTTCTAACTTGCTATAACACTCAAGGCTTTCTACTGCGTTCTGATAATCATCTAGTATCGCTATTTTCACTACACACTCCTTGTTGTATCGCTTAACCACTTTGCACACTTTTAAGTGCCACGAGTTAAGATTCAATTAATCCTTGGACACTTGTCAAACTCACAGTTTATTGATGAACGACTTTGAAACGCTCAAGTACCAGCATCATGTCTTCACTCGGGTGTATCTTGAGTTCTTCACATTCACGAGAGAAAAAGTTCCAGTGCGCTTCTCGCCACCATTCTAAGGTTTTATCGCCCTCTCCTTCGGCGGCAGCAAACTCGGCAGTCACTTCGTTGTACGGACACGAAGAAACAGAGGTAATTTCAACGATACAAACTGGTTTGCCATCCCAATCAGTGACGACTTGCAAGTGACCATCGATGGGTCTCGTTTCTCCTTCATGGCTGTACCAATATTCAAGGCTACAAGATGCTTGCTTCTCACCTTTGAGTATCAACTGTGCGCAGAGGTTGGCGTTGTATTCGTCGGCGCAGTAATAATCAGCACTAAAGGAGGTGTATTGAGATGCAACGTCTGCTGGTAATGTGTTGAGGTAGCTCTCGAGATAAGCTTTGCTTCTTTCTTCCATGATCTTTCCAAATTCAATATAAGGCTGAGTCGATAAATACTTATAGATTAAGCGTTTGACTGCATTGGAAGTAACCTATCAAGCCGCGTTATTGCTGTAAACTGAGTGAATATGAAAATGTGGGCTGAGAAAGAAGAATGTGGGTAGGATTTTAAGACTAAGACATGAAGAGCTAAAAGCGACTTAAGACTGTGCTTTTAGCTCTTCGTATTTAGTTACAAGTATCTCTCAACTGAGCAGGAAATTAATGGTTTAAGAAGTCGACCGCTTTGTCTGGGAAATCGGTAAACACGCCATCGACTTTTACTTGGTTGTAAAAGACATCCAACATGCCATCAAAGTTATCAGCATAAGCTGGTATTCTTCCTGGGTCAGCACGGAAAGTGTACGGGTGAACGTCTAAGCCCGCGTCTTTTGCTGACTTCATCAATGGCTTAATAATGATGTTATCTTTGGTCGATGCATCATCCACCAGCATAGGTTTCCAAGGGCCAATGCCATCAGCATAGCTAGCAACTTTTGCCATGCCGCCTTTCTCAAACATCCAATCATAACTGTACGGCGTGGCTTTGTCGCCATTGTAAGTCATGGTTTCGTTCCAATCTGTATAGGCCATCAGCTGAACGAGCTTAAGATCCATTTCCATCGCCGGCATTAATTCATCGTTAATACGTTGCAGCTCATTGGCATCAAAACACTGTAGATATACCTTGTCGTCTTTTGATAGATAACCATATTGCTGCAAGGTGGCAAGCACCACTTTCGAGATATCTTTGCCTTCATGACGATGGAACCAAGGTGCTTTAATCTCAGGATAGATACCCACGTCATAACGCAGCGTTTTGTTTAAGCCTTGAATCAGTTCAATTTCTTCCGCAAAAGTAGCAACGCGAAAATCTGACTGCCACATAGGGAAGCGTGTTGGGTACCCTGCCACTCTGTTGCCTTGCTTATCTAGGTTAAAACCTTCTGTCACTTTTAATGATTTGATCTCAGCAAGCGTAAAGTCAATCGCATAATAGCGGCCATCTGCTCGTGCGCGATCTGGAAAGCGGTCAGCAACATCGGTGACGCGATCTAAATAGTGATCATGCAATACCACCAGTTGATCATCTTTGGTCATCACGACATCTTGTTCGATGTAGTCGGGTTTCATGGCATAAGCGAGCGCTTTAGCAGGTAGTGTGTGCTCGGGTAAATAACCAGAAGCACCGCGATGCGCAATCACTAAAGGATCGGCGAACGCATTGGCAGATAAGCTAAGTGCTAATAAAGTCAGAGACAGTGACGTTGTTTTCATTATTGTTTCCCTTGATAAAGCAGAAGCAGGATATACCTGCCTCTGTTGTTTATTAGTATGACGTTGTCCAGTTAACGAACTATTGAGTTAATGCTTCTTTCTGTTGTTCGAGTTCTTTTTGTTTGTGATGTTCACGCTCTCCTAAGAAGGCGTAAAGCAGACAAATTATTGAAGCAACACAAGCACCGACCAAGATAATGAAGCCGCCATCCCAGCCGTAATGGTCAACCATGAAACCAAGCACGGCATTGGCAGCAACTGCGCCACCTAAGTAACCAAACAAGCCAGTAAGACCTGCAGCCGTACCTGCCGCTTTCTTAGGTGCAAGTTCAAGTGCATACAAGCCAATTAGCATTACTGGTCCATAGATAAGGAAACCAATCGCGATAAGTGCCAGCATATCAACCGTTGGGTTACCTGCCGGATTTAGCCAGTACACTAATACAGCGACAGTAACGAGAACCATGAACAGGATCCCTGCTGGTGCGCGTCGGCCCTTAAACAACTTATCTGAAATCCAACCACACAGTAGTGTTCCAGGAATACCCGCCCACTCATACAAGAAGTAAGCCCAAGAAGATTTATCTACTGAGAAGTCTTTTGCTTCTTTCAAGTAGACCGGAGCCCAATCAAGAACGCCATAACGGATAAGGTAAACAAACGCATTAGCAATCGCGATTGACCACAACAACTTGTTAGAGAAAACGTACTTAAAGAAGATCTCTTTCGCCGTCATTTCTTTCTCATGAGACTTATCGTAGTCGTCTGGGTAATCGTCTTTGTGTTCTTCAATCGGCGGTAAGCCACAAGATTGAGGTGTATCTCTTACGGTGAACCAAACAAAAATAGCAACGAGCGTGGCAAAAAATGCAGGAACATAAAAAGCGGTTCGCCAGTCGTCATTAAAAGCCCAAAGACCCAATAAGAACATTGGACCGATCAAACCGCCGCCGACGTTGTGAGCAACGTTCCATACCGACACTATCTCGCCACGTTCTTTACGCGACCACCAGTGAACCATGGTTCGCCCACAAGCTGGCCAGCCCATGCCCTGAAACCAACCATTCAAGAACAGTAGGATAAACATCGCAGTGATGCTGCCTGTCGCCCATGGCATGAAACCAAAGCAGAACATGACCAATGCCGACATTAACAAGCCGCCACTGAGGAAATAACGAGGATTAGAGCGATCAGAAACGCTACCCATTAAGAATTTAGATAGACCGTAAGCAATGGAAACTGCGGCCAAAGCAACCCCGAGCTCTCCGCGACTGTACCCTTGTTCAATAAGATATGGCATCGCCAAACTAAAGTTTTTGCGGACTAAATAGTACCCCGCATAACCAACAAAGATGCCGAGAAAAAGCTGCCATCGTAATCGTGTGTAGGTGCTATCGATCTTATCGGTAGACAAGCGATCGATATGCGCCATAGGTTTGAATATTCCAAACATAGGAACCTCATGTGTATTGGGCGATAAAAATAAAAATGCTCGAACGAAAAAATCAAGCGCTCATTCGAAAGTCAGGGCATTGTATGTGCTTCAGGATTAATTTCTGTGATAGAGATAGCCATTAACAAAAAATAACTTTAAATACAGAATTTTAGTTTCATTTAATTAGACTACGCTTCATATTTTCGTTTGCGTATTTTACTTTTGGAAGGTTATCTAGAGACGCTCAGTAATTCGAATGAACAAATAACGAACAGGAGAAGAGTTAAACTGGTAATGCGAGATTCATCTAAACGACTGTTGAATCGATTAAAGCTATATGTAGGCGGTGTAAATAAGGATAAAAAAAGGGCCTAGATTTCTCTAGACCCTTCTATATAACAGCGTTTGTACTCGACATTATCGAGTTACACGAAGTGATTAATCTTCGATGTAGAAAGCTTCTACTGTGCCTTTAAGAGTAATAAGCATTGGCTGGCCAAAACGATCTAGCGCTTTTGGAGAAGGGATCTTAACCCAACCTTCGCTGATGCAGTATTCTTCAACATCAGTACGCTCTTTACCATTTAGACGAATGCCAATTGGGTATTCGAAACACTCAGCCACGTGGTGTGGGCTGCGTGGGTTACCTGCAAGATGATCTGGTAAAGCTGGTCTTGAATTAGTATCGCTCATGTTCATTACCTGTATGTACGTAAATAAAAAAAGTGCGTCATTCTAGTCAATATAGGCTTTGTGCTCAACAACTGCTGCAATAAATCGTCTTGATCGTTTTAATCAACAGCGAGTTGTTTGATTTAAAGGCGATATAGACATGATTTTTAACGAAAGTTGAACAAAGTTATGTGTTGTGGGTAAAGGGAGATGATGAACTTTATAAAAGCACCCAGCCCGTTGGACTGAGTGCTAATAAACTAGTAATTACTGATTATAAAGTTACGTTACCAGTCATAAGCTACGCTCGCAATCACGTTACGGCGGTCACCGTAGAAGCAATAGAAGTCACACGTAGCCACGTACTCTTTGTCTGCTAAGTTCTTCGCTGCAACTTGGAACTTGTAATCTTCGATTCGGTAACTCAGTGTCGCATCAAACAATGTGTAAGACGGAACAACGTTAGTTTCTGTATTATCCGCATACGAATCACCAACGTAACGAGCACCTGCACCAATCGTTAAGCCATCTAATGGACCATTTAGGAAGCGGTAATTTGCCCAAGCTGAAGCGAGTTGGTCAGCAATTTGTGATGGCGTGTTACCTACATTACTGCTTGTCGAATCTGCTGTTATTTCAGAATTGATGAATGACACGTTACCAATTAACGTTAGCTCTTCTGTTACGTTAGCCACGGCTTCTAGTTCAATACCACGGTTACGGACTTCACCAATTTGTGTCAACTGACCCGCTACATGACGTGCTAAATTTTCTTTTGAGACTTCGAATGCGGCAATGTTGAAATAGCCATCGAAACTACGCGGTTGGTATTTCAAACCCACTTCGTACTGCTCGCCGCGTTCTGGCTTCGCTGGGTCACCAATTTGATCAAGCTGAATGATAGGGTTAAACGACTGTGCGTAACTTGCATAAGGTGTAAAACCACTATCCATTAGGTAAGCTACGCCGAAGTTGGTTGTCCACTCTTCGTTATCAACCTTAGTTTTCTTACCTGTCGTGGAGTTATGAGTCGTGTTTTCAGAATCATCATAACGAACACCAATCTGAACAGCCCATTTGTCAGCTATCATCATTTGGTCTTGAAGATACAGGCCTAGCTGATTGTTTTTCGTCTTAGTCGTTTGGCGGTCAGACTCATTAGTCTCAACAAAACTACTATTCAGGAGAGCAATATTGTGAGTATATGATGGACTGAAAATATTAAACATTGGGTTGGGCACATTGCCTAAGCCAGGAATGAATCGAAGGTCGTTTCCGTCACCTACTATTGGGTCAGCCGCATAATCTTTACTATCAATATCAACACGTTGATAATCAATACCACTTAACAAAGTATGTTCTATGACTCCTGTTTTGAACTTATGTATTAAACGATTATCTATATTGAAAGCATCTGATGTACCTTCTTCAGTAGATGCTTTTCTAATAATTGAAGACCGTGAAGGTTGGGGGTCTAATCCAACAATGAGAGAATCTGCAACGTATTGAGCGTAGTACATTTGACGAAGGTTGATGTCCATCTTGCTGTAACGCGTGTTCTGCATGAAGTAAGTGCTGTCATTGAAATGATGTTCAAATTCATAACCTAATGACAGTTGTTCACGCTCGAACGTTTCCCAATCTGTATTACCTACCGAAGTGCTATCACTGATTTTTCCATTTGGATTCGACGTTAGCGTTCCTTCCATTGGTAGGAACTGCAGGTATGGGTCGGAATCATCTTTCTGGTAGCTCGTTAGTAGCGTGATTTTTGTGCCGTCTGTAAATTTATAAGCCAGAGAAGGAGCGATAAAAATGCGTTCAGCTTCTACACCATCGACACGGCTACCATTTTTACGACCAAGTGCTTGTAGGCGAAATGCCATTTTTTCATTGATTTCAGAGTTCACATCTAAGCTGATTTGCTTGCGGTCGTCTGTTCCGTATTCAATCGCAAACTGACCCGAGCCACCATCAAATTGAGGGCGTTTGCTAACTACATTGATTACACCGCCCGGAGGCGTTTGACCGTATAGCGCAGAGCCTGGACCACGCAAGATTTCTACTCGTTCCAAGCCAAACGGGTCGATTTGCCAACTGTAGAAGCCAGATGAGTACAAGCGCGTTCCGTCTTGATACAAGCCACTGCCTGCTTGCTTAAAACCACGAATAACAAACCAATCTTGCTTGTTGTCTTCACCGAAGTAGTTCGCTTGAATACTTGGCGTGTACTGTAAAGCATCGGCAATACTGATTGACGCTCTGTCGTCCATTTGTTCGCGAGTCACAATCGAAATTGCACGTGGTGTCTCACCTATCGCAACGTCTGTTTTTGTTGCTGTTCGACTGCTTAATCCTACGTAACTAAAATCAGGACCTACTGAGCTGTCTTCAAGTTGCTGCCCAATAACAACAACGGTTTCATCTTCGTTAGCTTGAGCCATTCCTGACGATACAACTAAAGCGACCGCAAGTGCTGTTGGGGTACGCATAAAGTGCCGATTCATATATTTCTCCTTCAATACGGCTATGAACCTATTGCAATAAAACACAAACAATCACTGTAATTTTTACTATTTAATTGTTTGTTTTTGAGCCTAACTCGGCTCTTAAAAACTCAAGCGACAACACTTTCTAGTGCTTGGTGCGCTTGAGCCAAATTCCCTTTACTCAATTCAATAAGATTGCCGGTATCCATTTTAAAAATACGGTCAGCGGCATCAAAATAAGCGTCATCATGAGTAATCGCGATGACAGTCACGCCACGTTGTTTAAGCAGTGGCAATAACTGACGGTAAAACAGTTTTCTAAAGCGAGGGTCCTGATCAGCTGCCCATTCATCAAGCAGAATACAACCGCGTTTTTCGAGTACTGACATCATCAGTGCCAGTCGCTTTCGTTGACCTTGTGAGTAGCGAACGTCACTTAACTTGCCTTGTTGATGATCAACCTTGTGTGCCATTTCAAGACGTACCATCCACTCGTCAATATCTTTGCTATCAATGTCTTGACCTTCACCATCGACAATTTGATGGAATAAATGGAAATCGCTGAATACAGCAGAGAATTGATGGCGATAATCTTGCCAATGCGCTTGAGTCACCTCATTACCATCGACATAAACTTGGCCAGAATGCGGTCGGTAGAGCCCAGTAAGCAAACGAGCAAAGGTCGATTTACCACTGCCACTGCCATTGCCATTGCCATTGCCACCAATAATGAAGATATGTTCACCGCGTTCTATTTTGAAATCGATTGGACCTACGCCGAATGCGTCGCCATCTGAATCTGAGCGATAGCGATAACTAGCCCCTACGAGTTCAAGTGAATTGAAGACTTTGGTTTTTGCCGATTTCGGATTCAGGCTTCGATCAGTACTCAACGCTAACGACGACAGCTTCTTCATCGAAATGTTGGCAGTAATCAAGGTTGGAATTGAACCGACTGCAGACATTAACGGGGTTCTCATAAACAACACGACCAATGCAAATGTAGACGCAACTTCTAACGTCGCCCAACCTAAACCAGTCGCCAGATAAAAGTTCAAGCCGATCAACGCCAATACCACGGTGTTCGCCATATTAGCTGCAAAACCATTTAGGATATCGGCCTGTGTCACTTCATTTCTGTAACCTTCAGCATTGACTGAAAACGTTTCATCAAAGTAACGCTTGGCTCTGAATGGATTTAAAGAGAGCTCCTTACGACCATCAATTAAGGATTGGTAATCGTGATACAACTTGTCGTCGTACTCTCGAACCTGTTTAACGTGTTTAGTGATGCGCGTAACAAGCAGATAGCCAATGACACCGGTTAATGACAGCATTAAAACGCTGACACCAAACAGAGGCATAGACAAAAAAGCCAAGTAGATCAAAGCCACAACCGTTAACACCAAGCCATAAATCAGCTCTGGTAAATGTACGAACGCGATAGTGATGTTGCGAATGTCGGTGTTCAGTGACGCGAGTACCCCTGCACTTCCAACCTTCTCGACTTGTTCAATATCGGTATTCAATAGTTGAGAGACCAGTTCACAACGTTTGTTATAAACAAATTTATGACCCAGCTTATGGAGAGCGACTTGAGCAACGGTGGCTGTCACCAATAAACCAATCAGCAGCAAAGTAAACTGAATTAGGGTATTGGAAAGTGGACCACTGCTTTCAAGTAACTTATGCTGAATAAACGCAATCACGCCCACGCTCAAGAACGCACTCGCAATACTCAATAAGATCACGAACAACAGTGACTTTTTCTGTTTTTCAGCCAGCAATAGGATCAATCCCATTTCATATACACCATTCAATTAATTATTATTGTGATTATCATTATCAATAAAGAAAAAGATAAACCCGTATAAACCAAGTACGATAATCTTGTTGTTTAGTCTTGGCCTCTAGAAGCTCAACCCGTTAATTCAACAGACACCCGTTACTAGTGTTCAGTAATCGCGATAAGTAACGACAATGACAGCAAGGACTACAGCGACTGCTATAACCTTCTTAAGCCCCACATCAAGTACATGCCACCGATAATCGAAGCCACCAATCCTGCTGGGATCTCTTGTGGGTACAGCCACTGTCTACCAAGCCAATCCGAGAACAACATCAGTGCCATACCAATTAACGAAGAACAGATCAGGTGCTCTTTAGCACGGCTATAACCAAATAATCTCGCCATGTGTGGGGCCATCAAACCAATAAAGCTTAATGGACCAACCACCAGTGTTGCGCTCACGGTTAAACATGCCACCAGCACCAGCAATAGAATTCGAGATCTTGATACATTGATACATTGATACCAAGAGATTGGGCACTCGCCTGCCCTAATGGCAACACATCCAACCATCGCGCACAGAGAAAACCTAACGAGATAAATACAACCGAAGATATCAGTAACGGAACGAGTGTTGCTTCGGTGACGTAATACGTTGAACCTGCCAACCAGGCCAGAACTTGATAACTTCTTGGGTCACCGCCTGCCAGTACAAAACTTTGCACAGCGTTCATCAGTGCCGTTATCGCAACACCTGTTAGTAGCACTCTTTCCGGTTGGAAGCCCAACTTCTGGTTGAGCAAGACAATGATGCCCAAAGTACAGACCGCACCAATAAAGCCACCGAAATAAAGCCCAACCATGCTGCTGCCAAAGCCCGCAAAGATTGCGATGATCAAACCTAATGTCGTACCAGAACTGATACCAATCACTTCTGGACTAGCCATTGGGTTGCCACTCAAACGCTGAACGATCGTACCAGCGACTGCCAACATGCCGCCCGCCAATGCCGCTGCTGTTAATCGAGGTAAACGCCATTCAAGCATTGCCCAGTCTTGAGTTTGAAATAACCAACGCCAGCCTTCAGTTTGTACAGAGAACAAACTGAACACGACCAGCGACAGAGCAATAAACAAGCTGGTTAATACCACTGAATGCTTGTTTAAGCGAGAAGCTACTTCCTTATGACGCGTTAATACAGTTTGTGTTTGTGACTGACTTTTCATTGACAACTTGGGCAGCAACCACAACAACAGTGGAGCACCTAACGCAGCCGTTGCAGCCCCTGTCGGGACAAACATAGACATGATGCCCGGCAACTGTTGAATAAGCAGATCGGTAAGGCTTAACAACAAGCCACCTAACAGCATAGATACCAATAACTTAGGCACTAAACGGTGCACACCAATCAAGCGTGCTAACGCAGGAGCTGCTAAACCAACGAATCCAATAACACCAACAGCACTCACAACCCAAGCCGTCAGCAAAACCGCCAAACCGAGACAAGCGACTCTTAATTTTGGTAACGAAACACCTAAGCTCTTAGCGCCCTGTTCTGATAACTGAAGCAAGCTCAGTGGTTTTACGAACAGAAACGCCATGAGAGTCGCAATCGCTAAGCGTGGAGCCAAGTACTGAACATCTTCCCACCCGGTTTGAACCAATGAACCTGCGCCCCAAATCATTAAGCCATTCTGTTTGTCTTGGTTCATCATTAACAAGACAGTACTCACAGCGCCAAAATAGAGGTTCACGACTAAGCCAGAGACAATCACGACGGTTGGAGATAAAGCACGTCGCCAAGACAAAACAAACACCAAACCAATCGTAGTGACGCCACCAACAAGTGCCACCAACAAGTGCCACCAACGAATAAGACCACTCTAAAAGCCAAGGGGCATAGAGTGTCGCTAACATAAGTGCAAAGCTCGAACCGCTCGCGACACCTAACGTAGACGGTGAAGCCAAAGGGTTTCTGAGCACCTGTTGCATCAAGACACCCGCCACTGCCAACGCTGCGCCAGATAACAATGTAGTGAATAACCTCGGCCACCAAGCCAAATGCAGTTTCACTGAGTCAGGAGAAGTGAAATCAGCGGTCCACAAGCTAGAAAGTCGGCTCAATCCGAACTGAGAGACAGATAAGTGTTGCCCAATTAGAGCCAATGTAGAAACCATTAAAAGAGTCAAAACACCAAACGAGAGAGCTCTCATAGCACTTCTCCTTGGTTCAATTCAGAGACAATGAAGCGCGCAAACCTTGTTGCAGAAGGTATCGCGCCGAAACTCCACACCGCTGGTACTTGTAGCGCGGGATAACCCGACTCTTTCACAATGTATTGCCAAAACTGATTAGCTTTAAGGCTCTCTTCAGTCCCCGCTGGCATTGGAGAAATAATTACGATTTGACCTTTAACGCCAATAAGCTGATCGACACCAACTAAGCTGTAACCCCAAGCGTTGGTTTGCCCTTTCCATGCTGATTCAAGGCCAATCTTGTTTACTGAAGCTTTGTATAGGCTGTTATCCCCAAAGACGCGAACGTGATTAGTGTCCATGAACTGCACCATCAACATTTCAGGAGCATTGTTGGGTAGCTGAGATCTTAAACGATCCATTTCAGCATTCGCTTTCTGAATCAAAACTTCAGCTTGAGGTTGTTTTTCAGAGATCTCTGCTAGCTTTCGAGTAACCGTTTCTAGCGCTGACCAATCGACATCACCGCTTCGGTACAAACCAATGGTCGTGACAGGCGCAATTTTGCTAAGTTGAGTCTCCAACGTTGAAAACATTGGAGAGAGTAATATCTTGTCGGGTTTGAGCTCATGAACACGCTCAAGGTTTGGCTGCGTTCGTAAGCCAACATCCGCAACAGTTGGGGGGATTTGAGGAGACTTTACCCACGAGTTGTAATCGGGAATTTGCGCTACCGCAATAGGAGTAACGCCCAACGCCAAAAGCGTTTCAGTGTGAGTCCAATCGATGGAAACCAATCGAGGTCGATCGTCATCATTCAACTCAGACGTATCTTGATTAGCTGACGAAAGTGGAGAAAACACAAGTAAGCTAGAGATAACAACACTTGAGATAAGAGTACGAGTGACGTGCAAGCGATGTAATATTGATTGGAAAGACTGTTTAAGCATCATGCTGGCTCCAAATCACCAGGCATCGCGACTGGGTAACCCGCAGAGTGTTGAGTAATGTGCATAGGCACACCATAGATATCTTTCAATATCGACTCTTTGAACACCTCATCAACCTCGCCTTCAACTAATAGCTCGCCACTATGTAAGGCAATAATATGATCGCAGAAACGTGCAGCCATGTTGATGTCGTGAATAACAATGATCACGCCAATCTCTAAGGTTTCACTAAGGCGCTTAATCAATGTCAGCATTTCAATCTGATGACCAATATCGAGCGCTGCTAAAGGCTCATCCAACAAAAGGTATTTGGTGCGTTGAGCCAACAGCATCGCAAGCCACACACGCTGGCGTTCACCACCCGATAAGGTATCCACCAAACGATCAGCGTATTGCGTTGTGTTGGTAAGTTGCATCGCCTCTTCAACGTATTGCTTATCTTTACTTGAAAGTCGACCTAATAAGCCGTGCCAAGGGTAGCGACCAAAGCTAACGAGATCTTTGCTGGATAAACTGTCGGTTGCAGGTAAATGTTGAGGTAAGTAAGCAATTTGCTGTGCGAAGTCCTTATCAGACCATTTAGCGACCGCTTTATCTTTCAGGAAAATATCGCCTGAAGTGGCGTGCTGTTGCTTCGCTAGCAACTTTAATAAGGTCGATTTCCCCGAGCCGTTATGCCCAACCAAAGCGTAGATTTTTCCTTGCTCAAACGACACATCAAATGTCTTGAGCAATTGCTTATCCCCTACGCTAAAACCGAGTCCCTTTGCTTCGAGCATATCTTCAACCTTAAAACACATCATTCACTAAAGAATTAATGAAACACGAACATATTCATAAAATCATTAACAGACACGCTTTTATACACTTGCAAAAACGCTAACGCAAACGATTTTCATTTAGATTAAAATGAATGTCGTACTAATTTATCCCTATATTTTAAAGAGTTAGAAGCTTGATTTAGAGAAGATAATCTGAAGTTGATTCAAGATCTGTCGCAACGAAGTTTAAGCATTTATAAAAATACGCTCATAAATCGATAGATGAGGAAGGCAGAGAGTTTCGTGTCTGTTAGGCTGTTTCCGAATATTCAGCCTAAAACGAAACGCTCATGACGTGATGATTGGGTTCGGTTTCAATCTCGACGATTGACCAACCAAGAGAAAGGTACAAAGATGCAATATTGGTGTAGGCGTACAACTTAGACGTTGAATCTTTCGAGGGTTGGGATTGATAATAGTCTGGCATTTGTTCAACAGCTCGTTTAATCAATTCACTCGCAATACCTTGGCCGCGCCATTGAGGTTCAACAAACACGGCGTTGATCCACACCACATCCCGCACTTGATGAGGTTCCTGAAAATGGGAATATGCCAAACCACCAATGACCGCATTATCGCGAAGTACTGTTATTACTGAGGGAAGTTGTACGCTGTCTTTATACGTATCTTTAAACTTGAAATCAGACCATTCGCTTTGAAATAAGCCTTCTAATTCACTCCAACAAGGTGAACTTTCATCACAATTTCTAAAGATTACTTTCTGCATTTTTTCCATCCTTTGAAAGGGTAATTTGGCCATCCTAGCCTTGGTTTATATCAGTGTAGATAAAGCTACTCTTCTTCTTCGTAACTGTCTGCTGGGTCTTCATTGATTTCTTCACCACAACCCAAGCACTCCGCTTGCAAATCTGTTGGCATCACAATAATCAAACCACAATGCGGGCATAAATCACCTTGTTGAAACATCCTGTTATTCCTTCTACTTCACAGCTATTGCTTCGGATACTTTTGCTTACTCGCTTCTAACCAATCATGAATCACTTGGCGAGCAGACTCGGATGGCGGTGCATTTCGTTTCCCACAAATCTGGTCAATTTCAAACGGAAAGGCTTTGCTTGGAACACGACGTAGGCCAATGGTTAAGCGCTGAGGCTTAAGCATTCGAAACACCACATAGCGGTCGCTCATGATTCGATTGTGATAGACGCCAATACAATGTTTTTGTTCCACGCCCTCTTGTTCAAGGTCGTAGTAATCAGTAAGCGGATGAATATTGTCATTACCGAGTAAAGGAACTGGATAAGGGATGTCCATGTCCACAGGCCGATTTCCTTCTAGACGGCGTAACTGACGCTGTTCTGTCCATCTATCATGCAGTTGCTCAAACATAGCAAAGGAATTTTGACTGGTGATGGCGCGCAATGGATCGTCCATCTCCAAATCTTGACCCAGTAAAATCGCGTCTTGGAACATAGCCATCTTTGAAGGCGCATTGAGCCTTCCCTCTTCAACCATTGCAATACCTAATCGACTGCCGGTTAAAAACGGATGAACCTGATCCAAACGCAGCGCTGTATAGCCTACTTTAGAGTAATGTTTGAATTTGAGCACACGTCTTTGCAGCGGTTCGAGAATTCGCACAATGTGGTCAAGCTCGTCTCCAACGTTATAGTTAAGCTCTAGCTTATCGATAAATTTGAGCGTCGCTTTACTTCCGTCTAAGCCCAGTTTGGCTAAGATTCTCTTTTGTCCTAGGCGACTCAGTTCCAATGCTTTCTTGTTATCGACACTGTGTTTCATGCAGATTAACGCCAAGATAACCGGCCTTAATTCAAGCAGTTGAGCCGCCTCATAAGTGTTAGCAGCCAACCAAAGCATTTGATATTGATACTCGGGAAAATCATCGGTGATTTCACGATAACGATCAGGTAACGAATCTAACCAACGACCATTTACATCAAATTGTTCAACAAGATTGAGGCTTAAACCAATACCACCGTCGAGCGGGCGTCGACCATCTTCAAACACATGAAAGCCGACAAGCTTTTGAGACCAATCTCGGATCTCAATATCGTAGTCGAAACCTAACGTCCTAGTGGGAATGGTGAGTAGTGCTGTCATTGATGCCTCTTCGTTATTGGCGCATTAAACCGTAAAGCCTATCTAACAGAATAAGCTAGCGCTTCAACCACTATAACAACCTTTTGTAAATTTCTTATCAATCAAAGCGATATAAATACGATAGTGCTTAGAAGATCATTGAATGATGATTTTATGCAATATGAGATCTCTTCGATATCATTTGTGCTAACAAAAACTATGCTTGTTATATAACTGATAACACGAGGCTTTAATTATGGAATACCGACATATTCTGGTCGCTGTTGAAATGTCCGACGACACTAAGATTCTGATTGATCGAGCGACCTTCTTCGCAAACAAACTAGAGGCTGGCATTTCGTTTGTTTATATCGACGGCACGCATGGCGAGATTTACCCTGAACTCGTTGATATTCAGGGGAATGAAGGCGATCTACCCATCAATGAAGATTCCATTAAACATTTGAAAGAGTTTGAGGCCTACGCTAAACACCCAATCAAGCACATATTCGTGGGAACGGGAGATTTGAATGATAAGCTCAAAAATACCATCGAGGTAAATGGCGTTGACCTACTACTATGTGGCCATCACCACGATTTTTGGCATAAAATCATTTCCCATTCGAAACAGATCATCGACACATCTCCAGTCGACATTCTAATCGTTCCAATGGATTAGATACTGCCGTTCGAACTTTAAAAACTTCCTGCATTGCCAGCCTCTATCGGTATTATTGGTTGGCTTACATCCCCTCTTCAATTTTCTTGTTTGCCCCAATCCAACTATCACCCACTTGCTAAGTTCATTTGTGATCTTGTCGGCTTATCAACTCGTAAGCGTCTAATAATTAACAAATCACGAGTGTAAGTAATGAAAAAGATTGGTCTCTATCTTTTTACAAACGACTTAAGAATCAACGACAATCAATTGCTCCATTGCGCTGCACAGAGCGTCGATAAACTCATTTTCGTGATTGTCGAACCCACTTTGGTTCATTTCTCTGCTGATTTCGCGCAAGAGCAAAGTTATGGCGCGCATCGCCAGACTTTTGTTTCACAATCGATAACTCACCTAGAATCGAATTTAGTTAAGCTTGGTCAGCAACTTGTCGTCATTCACAGTAACCATTTAGAACCAGACGCAGCCGAGCAAACACTCAGCCAAATCATTGCTACACAACACGTCACCCACTTTTTCGCCAATGCACACTGCGGTTACGACGAGCGACAATTGATTCATTCACTACAAAGTCGTCACCCTGACTTAATAACATGCTTGCCACATCACTCCACCTTGTTTGGCTCACATGAGCTACCGTTTGAATTATCAAAAGTCCTGAGCTCGTTTACCAAGTTTAGAAAGCTAGTCGAACACTTGAACGTTAATAGCGATGAGACGGTTATTGCACACCTTCCACCAGCAGTGACACAGGCACCAACTCCAACTCCAACTCCAGTAACGGCAACCCCACTATTCAGTTATCCAAATATAGAAAGAGCAGTAACAAACGATTATTTGGGTGGCGAAGACGCTGGACTAACGCATTTAGAAAACTACTTTTCACATGATTACGCCCTTAACTACAAGCAGACTCGAAACGCATTTGACGGCATCGAAAACTCAACAAAGTTCTCGCCGTGGTTAGCACTCGGTTGCGTTTCGCCTAAAACAATTTATCGCCATTTGAAGCAGTTCGAAGCCGAACATGGCAGTAACGATTCAACCTATTGGATCTACTTTGAGTTGTTGTGGCGCGAATATTTCTATTGGAAATGCTTATCTCTGGGCTCATCGTTATTCGGTGATTCTTCAGACCAAAAACTCAACACCCCAAACTCCGCGGGAACGTCGAACCTGAATTTCGCCAAATGGAAAAGTGGCAATACCAACTACCCGATTGTCGATGCGTGTATGCGCCAACTTAACGAAACAGGCTACATGTCTAATCGAGGAAGACAGCTGGCCGCTAGCTGTTTGATATACGAACTAGGGATCGATTGGCGACACGGCGCAGCCTATTTTGAGAGCCAACTTATCGACTATGACGTGGCATCAAACTGGGGCAATTGGGCTTACATAGTCGGAGCCCTGAACTCTCAAGTAAACACCCAAACCAACAAACAAAAGAATGCCAACCAAACACAACCCAAATCACACCATTTCGACTTGGCTAGGCAGACCGATATGTATGACCCAGACCATATATTTATCAACAAGTGGAATGCGAGCAGCAAAGAACCTGTCTTAACTAACAATCAGGATGTGTTATGAACTTCAAAACCGTGCGCCTTGTCTTAGGCGACCAACTCAATATCCAGCACTCTTGGTTTCAACAGGTTGACGACGACGTCATTTATATCATTGCCGAACTTAAGCAAGAGACAGACTACGTTGCATCTCACATCCAAAAGGTGGCCGCTTTTTTCTCTGCGATGGGCTACTTTGCTGACGAGCTCAAACAACAAGGTCATCAGGTACTCCACCTAACTCTGGATGACACGACTCAATTTGAAAATCTCGATGCTCTATTGCAACACTATGTCCACGAGTTTGCTGCTGAAAAATTTGAATACCAACAGCCAGATGAATATCGACTTCTCCAACAACTGGCAAAGCTGAAGTTAACTGGAGTAACCAAAGGCTGTAGCGATTCCGAGCACTTCCTGTTTCCGTTTGACGAGATTGAAACCCAGTTTCCTAAAGACAAACACATCATGATGGAACATTTCTATCGTCGAATGAGAAAGCGCTTTGACATCCTGCTCGATGATGGCAAACCGGTTGGCGGCAAATGGAATTACGATGCAAACAATCGCAAGAAACTAAAGAAACAAGACATCGAGAACCTGCCGCCACCGTTAATGTTTGCCAACGACATTTCTGCGATTTTAAAACGCATCGAGCATCATCAAGTTCAAACCATTGGTGAAGTTGGTGATCAGTTATTATGGCCAGTCAATCGAGCGCAAAGTCTGTCTCTACTTGCTCACTTCTGCCAAGTCTGTTTGCCACTGTTTGGTCAGTTTCAAGATGCAATGACGACCGAGCACGATTCGAAATGGAGTTTGTATCACAGTCGCCTCTCCTTTTCGTTGAACAGCAAACTGCTAAGCCCCCAAGAAGTGATTGATGCGGCACTGTCGGCTTATCAGGCGTCTTCTAAGCCAAGCGCACCCACTATCGATATTGCACAAGTCGAAGGCTTCGTACGCCAAATTCTAGGCTGGAGAGAATACATACGTGGCGTTTATTGGGCGAACATGCCTGCTTACGCCAACAAAAATCACTACGCAGCAGACCGTCAGTTGCCTCATTATTTTTGGGATGGACAAACCAAGATGAATTGCATGAAGCAAGCGATTGATCAATCCCTCGAGTTTGCTTATGCGCACCACATTCAAAGGCTCATGGTCACCGGTAACTTCTGCTTAATTACGGGCATTGCACCGGATCAAGTTGATAGTTGGTACCTTGGTATATACGTCGATGCGATTGAATGGGTCGAAATGCCGAATACGCGAGGTATGGCACTTTTTGCCGATGGCGGGATCGTCGGAACCAAACCATACTCTGCCAGCGGTTCTTACATTAATCGCATGAGTGATTACTGCAAAGGCTGTCATTACCAAATTAAAGAGCGCAGTGGCGAGAGTTCTTGTCCATTCAACAGCTTGTATTGGCGCTTCATGAACAAACATCGCGAGGCCTTAAATCGCAACCCTCGAATGGGCATGCTTTATCGCTCTTGGGACAACATGGACGAGCAATCACAACAAGCGATTCTCGATACTGCTGAACAACGAATCACAAACTTGGAGAACTTATAATGGTGGAACAACTCAGATTACACATATTGGTCATTGGTGGCAGCGGCGGTATTGGTTTCGCCGTGGTTAAGCACCTATTGTCTGAGCTGTCTCGCTTTGATTTTCTCGATGTACATGTCGACGCGACTTATCATTCACAACGACCAGAATTGGAAGATAACCGTTTAAATTGGCACCAAGTCGATGCCACCAACGAAGCTGATATTGAACGACTAAGCACTCAATTCGAGCGATTGGATTGGTTAATAAATTGCGTGGGTATGCTTCATACGCCAGACCTTGGCCCAGAAAAGAATTTGTCCTCTATCGACCCAGAATTCTTCCTGAAAAACATCTCGGTAAACACCCTACCTAGCTTATTACTGGCCAAGCACTTCACGCCGATCCTCAAAGCCAGTGACAATCCAAAATTTGCAGTGATATCGGCCAAAGTCGGCAGCATTTCAGACAACCGATTGGGTGGATGGTATAGCTATCGCTCATCTAAAGCCGCACTCAACATGTTCATCAAAACCATGTCGATTGAATGGCAACGCACATTGAAGAAAGGCACAGTGTTAGCGCTCCACCCTGGTACAACCGACACGGCTCTATCTAAGCCCTTTCAGACCAATGTGCCGCAAGGTAAGTTGTTTGAGTCTAGTTATGTAGCTCATCAGTTGGTGGACATCATTCGAACTGCTACGCCGGATAAAAGCGGTCATTTCTATGCGTATGATGGTTCGCAATTAACTTGGTAATGAGCAATACCAATCGCGGGCTTTGATGAATAGTAAAATTTGATGAGTGGTAAAAATAGAAAACCCAACAAAGCTATGGATCTGTTGGGTTTAGTAGTAAACGCGAAGCTGTTGGTTGAAACTAAAAATGTCGTTTCAACGAAGGACTCTCTGAGGATTCAACTAAGGATCAAAACTAATCATTACTTTACGATTACCGCTACTCAGCCCAGTTGAACTTACTCTCGTCGACACCTTCTTTTTCTTCCTTCACGCGCTCACGTCGGCTTTGCTCTTCAGCACGGGCCGCGTCGATTTCTTGCATGATGGCATCAATATCTGCCAAAGCGTCGCTTTCGGTAAACTCACCCGTTAGTTTGCTGTCCGGCTTCAAATCACCCTTCTCAAACAGTGCCCACATTTCTTTAGCATACTCAGTGGTCGCCAGTTCAGGGGCAAACTGAGCGTAATAGTCACGGATGTTATTAACATCACGAGTCAGCATCCACTCAGCATTGTTGTTCGCAGAAGCATCGACCGCTTGCGGTAAATCGATAATCACAGGGCCATATTCATCAACCAATACGTTGAATTCAGACAAGTCACCGTGAATTAAACCAACGCAAAGCATCTTAACGACATAAGTCATCATCACCGCATGATCTTCAATCGCTTGTTCAGGCGGCATCACCACATCATTCAATCTTGGAGCGACATAACCTTCGTCATCAGTGACCAACTCCATCAGCAGCACGCCATCAAAGCAGCCATAAGGGACAGGCACGCGAACGCCTGCTTCTGCCAGCTTATACAAGGCATCCACTTCTGCACTTTGCCATACTTTTTCTTGTTGCTCGCGACCGAAACCAGAGCCTTTTTCCATCGCTCTAGCGCGGCGGCTATTGCGGACCTTTCGCCCTTCTCGATATGCCGTTGCTTTTTTAAAGCTACGTTGGCTTATTTCCTTGTACACCTTGGCACAACGGATCGTATCGCCGCAGCGTACTATGTACACTGACGCTTCTTTGCCACTCATGAGTTGGCTTTTCACCTCGTCGACTAAACCATCGTCAACTAAAGGCTGTATTCTTTTAGGTATCTTCATGTCGTCTTTATACATGAGTTACCTGACAGATAAAATATTAACTCGTTAAATGAGTGGTTATTCTCAATAGATTCTTAAATGAAGGGAGATTATGTGGGTTTTGTCTTATGGCGACGACAACGTTCAGAGCAATAAATCACCTCTTCCCAACAACGTTGCCATTTTTTACGCCATGAGAATGGTTTGAGGCAAACGGGACATGTCTTGGTGGGAAGATGTTGTTTCTTGTGCATGACCGCTTCCTTGCCGATGAATCAATTAACCTATTCGTTAACGAGAGATTCCCTATTACGCTCGTCCCTCGCTTGAGGGAATCACGTCGTATTCTAATCGTTCCTGACTCTAAGGAGTGGCGACGGTGTGGTTGCTAACAGCACCGACTCCGTCATCCTAGAGAAGGAGGAACGACTAAGTCGGGGATCCGCTTCATCGAAACGGATTCGGCTTTATCTGAACTGACTCTGCTCAATTCAACAAGCCCGCTTAATCCAGTTAAGCAATAACCTTGTATTGCTTCTCCATCTCACTTACACCAAGGCCTGAATGTTTCGTCACTTTAAGCTGAACTGGCACACGCTCTTTCAGTGCTTCAACGTGGCTGATTACGCCGATCATCTTGCCTGACGCATTCAGATTATCGAGCGCGTTAAGTGCAATATCCAATGTATCGCTGTCTAGCGTGCCGAAACCTTCATCCAAGAACAGTGAATCAATACTGGTTTTATGACTCACAAGATCAGATAGCGCGAGTGCCAATGCCAAGCTCACCAAGAAGCTTTCGCCACCTGACAAGGTCTTAGTATCACGCATCACATCGCCCTGCCATGTATCCAACACTTGCAGTTCTAACCCATCATCGGCTTTACGTTTTAGCTCGTAACGACCGTGTAGACGTTGCAATTGTTTGTTGGCCAAGTACACCAAGTTCTCTAACGTTAACCCTTGAGCAAACTTACGAAACTTGTCGCCGTTCTTAGAGCCGATAAGTGAGTTCAGACGTGATATGTCATCAAACTCGACTTGTTGCTCGTCGATTTGCTTGAACAGATCTTGCTGATTAGTACGGTTCTGACTATCCGTTTCAAGATTGGCAGAAATCGCGCCGATCTTTGTCGCATGGCTTTGTTGTGCGTTTTGGCACTCAGTTGTCGCTTCTTCAACTTGCTGCTGATCTTGCTCTTGCCATGCTTTAGCGTTGGTGTATTTTTGTAGCTCCACTTGCGTCGCTTTGGCGGTGTTCAACCTAGCTTGCGCACTGACAATCGCTTCGTCCAACGACTTCTTCAGGTTTTGAAGTTGAGTTCTAACCTCTTCGTCTAACAACGCCGCTTCAAAATCAGACTCAACTTCGAATGGGCTCGTTTTCAGTGCTTGTAACCAAGCATTCAACGCTTGTGTATGACTTGACTGCTTGCTGATCAACTCTCCAGAGAAGCTGGTGTGTTTGGTTTGCTCAGTTCGATGCTCCAGTTCACAGCGGTTAAGCACCAACTGCTCGGCATCAAATGCACTAACCGCTTCAGTGACTTTGTGCTTCATCGCATCGCTGGTGGCTTGAATGTCTTTGTCGCCAAACAACTCTGTTCTTTCAGCCGTTACACGAGTCAGTTCTAACACTAGAGACTCACTTTCTTGCGTCAGTGTCGCGAGCTCTTTCTCAGCGCTACTTAGCTTGTCATCTAAGGTTTTCAATTCGGCATTTTGAGTGATCAGTTGCTTCTCAATATCGGCCTGTTGCTGTTTGGTTTGCTGCCATGCGCTTGATGCTTGCAATTTCGCAGTAAACCAATCATCAATATGTTCAAGTTCAGGCGCTTCAATAGCCGTTTGAACAATGCTCTCTTTCAGAGCGTTCCATTGCTGTTCTTTCGCTTGAGCAATCTGAGCCACTTGTTCATTTGTACTGTGGTTTTGCTTATTCAAATCAGCGAAGCGTTGCTCGGCCAACTCGAGATTAGATAGCGCTTTGTCAGCCATAACGCTCACTGATAAGCGTTGTTTTTCAGCTTCAGCATAGTGTGCTTTGGCATCACCCAACGCTTTGAGTTGCTGCGAGAACTGACTTAGTTGAAGTTCACACTGCTGAGCAAAGGTCGCGACTGTAGCTTCATTGCCTAAATCGTTTACCGTTAGCAGTGCTAGCTCTGGAGCCGTGCCAACGAAATCCAATAAGCTCTGTTGAAGCTTGCCGACAACGCCTTGCCAATTCAGTTGAGCTTGTTGAATATCCGCTTGCGCTCGCTGAACGTCATCGTTAAGCGCCGCAATCATAGGGGCAAGTGAATCCAACTGCTGACGATGCTCTTGACCTTCTTTCTTGATGGTCGATAACTCTAGGTTTTCCCGATCTTTTTGTGCAACCAGATTTGCAATGTCTTGCGACTGCTCAATCGAATGGTCTGTTGAACCACACAGTGGGCACTCAGTTCCAGACTCCAGAGCTGCGCGGTATTTTGCCAATTCGCCTTCTTGGTCAATCAATCGCGTTAATCGCTCAAGAGAGGTCTCTTTCTCTTTATATCGCTCCACCAACACTTCACGTTCTTTCGAAAGCTTGTCGACCAACTGAGTGTTAGTTTGATGCGTTTGAGTTTTAGCGTGCAACTGTTGCTGGGCATTTAGGAAACCACGATTGATCTCAAGTAATGAGTGCGTATTGCGATTCCAAAACTCAAACAGATCTTTTTGCGCATTCAACACTTGTTCACTGGTGTTGCCTTGCAATGCTTCCCACTGTTGCTTAGCACTACCCTCTAACACAACCAATTCAGCTAATGCTTGGTCTTGCGATGCTTTAGCTTCTTGAGCTGACTTGATAATTGATTGCTGTGCATCAACCGCAGACAAAGCTTGCTTCGCTGAGTTCAACTGTTCTGAATGCTGACGCTCTAGAGTACGAACTTGCTCTACCTTTGCTTGCCATTGACCTAGGTGTTTTTCCAGATGTTGGTCAGCTTGATGTGTATTTAGGTACTCAGTACTGAGTTGATCTTGTTGCTTTAGTGCATCTATTTTTTGGACTAAAACAATCTGTTGATTGCGCTGCTGCGTGTCTTGCTCGTTTAGCGTATTCGCTGCATTAACGGCCGCAGTTTGCTTATCTTTGAGTACGGTAATCTGGTTATCTAGCGGACGAACCTGCTCAATGATCTTATCTTGATCTTGTTGCTCGGTTTTTATCCGTTCTACAATTGTACTGCTTTGCGTCAGTTTAGTTTGCGCGTCTTGCTTCTCTGCATCACGAACGGCAAGTAACTTAGTGCTGTTATCTAGGTTAGCTTGAGTGGTATTCACCTCTAGTTCGCAACGCTTTAAATCTTTATGCAACGGTCGCAGTTTTTCAGCTGGTTCGCTATTTGCCAAGCGTGCCAACGATGCTTGGTTATGCTGCAGTTCATCCTGCGCAGTTTTTAAGTCGTGCTCGCTCGTCGCAATCGTGTGTTGCGCTTTGGTCACGTCTTTCCACCAGCTTAAATGGGCTTGCCATTCTTTTAGTTGCTCGGCTAAACGCTTCTGCTCGACTTCTAGCGTTTCACGCTCTGCGGTCAGCGCTTGGATTTGCTCTTCAGACAGTAAACTCACCCCTTCGGCTTTCGCTTTAAGGTGATTGAGCGACTCTTCACTCGACTTAAAATGATCGTAGATACGCTCTGAAATCAGGCTATAAACTTCTGTTCCCGTCAGCTCTTCAAGTAGCTCTGCGCGGTCGTTCGCATTGGCATTTAAGAACGCCGCAAACTCACCCTGAGACAACATGATGGATTTGGTGAAACGAGAGAAATCGAGACCTGTTACCTGCTCGACCAACTTGGTCTTCTTGGTCAGCATGGTTTCTAAGACTTTATCGGTGTCAGCATCGGCAAATTCACAGGTTGGCGTTTGCAATGCGCCATCGTGTTTTCCACGTGCTCGCTTTTGATGGAAGTTAGAGCGGTACGTTTTACCCTGTACTTCAAACTCCAGCTCAGCGAAACACTCACCCGTGCCACGCGTCATTAATTCGTTATTGCCTTTAGCAATGCTCTTTAAGCGTGGCGTGCGGTGGAACAGTGCCAAACAAATCGCATCAAGAATGGTGGTTTTACCTGCCCCTGTCGGGCCAGTAATCGCGAACAGACCATTTTCTGCAAACGGTGATTGGGTAAAATCGAGCTTCCAACGCCCTTTCAAAGAGTTCAGGTTTTCAAATTCTAGGCTTAAAATCTTCATGCTGGTTACTCTTCTACTTTGTTTGGTGTTTGAGCGCTTTCAGACACTTCAACCATCACTTGTTTAAACTTCACCGTCATTCGCTCTAAACGTGCTTTTTCAGAATCGGTTTCAAATTCTTCTAAGGCAATACGCTTGCTAAAAACGTCCATCGGGCTCAATTCTGATAGTGTTTCTGCTGACTCTTGCTCTAATGCTTGATTGCGACGTTCTCTTGCTCTGCGCAATTGAAGCACTTCCACATTCAAACCTTCTGTTAGTGCGCGCATACGTTCTTGAAGATCCGACAAGTAATCTTGCGCTTGCACTTCTATCGATAACCAAACGCTTTGTTCGCTATCTAAGCCTACATATTGATTCAGTTGAGATTCGATTTCACTCAAGTCGCCTTTGATTTCAGCTAGGGGTTGAAACGTTGGAACTGGCAATTGAGAAATGGTTCGCACGCCCTCAACAAACTCAACCACACATACCTGCTTTTGAGATTTAAGTTCATCAAAGCTTAATGGGATTGGTGAACCGCTGTAACGAATGTATTCCCGCTTCGCGACAACTTGTGGGCGGTGGATATGACCAAGTGCAATATAATCGGCATCAGGGAAACCATCAGCGGCGAAACCATCAAGGTTACCGACATAGATGTCGCGTACAGAATCAGACTGCTTAACGCCCATTGCGGTTAAGTGACCCGTTGCGATAATCGGCATGTACTCGCTGTTTTCAAACGTCGCACGTTTTTCTACAGCGGCATCATAAACACTTTGGTAGTATTGTTTGATTGCATCGCCGAGTTGCTTCTGACGCTCAACACCAGTAACACCCGCCTGGCTGGTCAACACATCGCGAGGGCGAATAAAGGGAATGGCACACACCAGCGCTTCTACATCGCCGTTCTTGCCTTTTAGTTCGACAACCTGAGTCACATGATCTTCATTGGTATTAGGAATCACATCTGCGCCCATGTATTTGAGCAGCTGTTGTGTCTCTTTAAGCACAGACACCGAATCGTGATTTCCACCTAACAACACCAATTGGCAGCCGATCTTATTTGAATCGACCACAAACTTGTTATACATCTCACGAGCGTAACTCGGCGGTGTGCTGGTATCAAAAATATCTCCAGCAACAATGATCGCGTCGATGTCGTGTTCTGTTACTTGCTCAAGTAACCATTGTAAAAAACGTTCATGTTCATTCTTACGGCTTTTATTGTAGAAGTTTTGGCCAAGGTGCCAATCGGACGTGTGAAGAATCTTCATTGCTGCTCACTGGAAGTCGGTAATAGCTTTAATTTACCAAAATAGTCGACATAATTCCCTTTTATAAGCTTGTGAAAACCAACTAATTTCAGGCTCCACCAAACTACATAATGAGTGATATTGAAATAGATGCCATGATCACTCCTACAGCAAACTCCAACACCTTCCATGATCTCGGGTTCTTAAACATTGGAGCTAAGAAGCGAGCGCCATAGCCAAGTGAAAAAAAGAACACGAATGAAGCCGATACTGCACCTGCACCAAACAACATTTGATTTGGTTGATATTGTGTAGAGATAGAACCCAGCAATACCACAGTATCCAGATACACATGCGGATTAAGCCAAGTAAACGCTAAACACATGGTAACGGCTTTGGTTAAAGAGTTTTTGGTTTCGACACCGGCTTCTAAGGCATGATTTTCGGTAAATGCTGAGCGAAAGCTCAAGAATGAGTAAACACCCAAAAATATAGCCCCTCCGTAACGAGCAAACTGCTCAACTTGAGGGAACTGCTCAACGATCGCACCAAAGCCCATCACACCAAAGCTGATCAGTAATGCATCTGAAATCGCGCAGACAGCACAAATAGCAAACACATGCTGATTCTTTAAGCCCTGTTTAAGAACGAACGCATTTTGAGAACCGATCGCGAGGATAAGCGAAAGCCCAAGAGTAAAACCTGCAAAATAAGTCGGCATCAAAGGTTAGCCTCTTAACGTAACTCAATACTCATGAAATGACTGTGCGGATCTAACACATAATTAGCAAAAGGTTCACAGTAACCAAAGCCAAATTTTTGATACAAATTACGCGCTGGCTTAAAGTAGTCTTCCGATCCCGTTTCTAGGCTAATACGTCGATATTGGCGAGCGGTTGCCGTATCCAAAACGTGTTGTAATAGCTTGCTTGCGACACCGGACTTTCTTGCAAACTGCGAGGTTCTCATTGACTTCAGTTCAGCGTGTTTCGTATCAAGCTCTTTAATGGCGACACACCCAAGCAGTTGGCTGTCTTTCCAAGCACTGAAAAAGGTAATCTCTGGCGATTTGAGCCCCTCTAGATCCAATGCATGAACGCTTTCTGGTGGCGATGTCGCATACATATCTGCTAAATGCTCTTCGAGTAGCTCAATAACCTCTCCACCCGACAAATCATCAATTTTTATTTCCATAACTCTTTAATTATCCTTAATGATTTTTTTATCCGTTTTAGATACAGTAAAATTACGCTACCCTCAAAAAGTTGCGTACGGCACACTTTAATCACATAGTCTCGTGACGCTTGCCGTGTTAGGTATCTGATAGCTTTGTCGATATACAGCAGTCACAATTTATTTACGACACCACCATTTATTTAAAGCACCTGTTTTTGGTGAGAGGATATGTAGTCAGATCTATATGAGCATCCAACTAGATTTAACCACAGCCACCCCTAAGCAGAATTTCGACTCTGCACAGGGCTATATTACGCTGCAAGACCACCGTGTCATCGATGTCGACGAAAACATTGCAAAAATCTTCGGTTACAGTTGCCGTGAAGTACTTCTCGACAACGTCGATTTTGTCTATTCGTTAATACCCAAAGATTATCACGGCTCTGTCCGTGAACGTTACCTTTCTGCGATTAAAGGCCAACTGGGAAAGGGAAAGCTCTATAAGGATATTCCGGTGAATAACCGCCTTCTCTCGCTGTTTAGCCTTGCTCAAGCGGTCAGAGTCAACGACCGCCCCGCTCTTCGTGTAATGATCATAGATATTACCTCAGTTGTTGCTTCAGAGCGTAAACATCAAGAAAAAGATCGTATGTACCGGACTTTACTCAATAGTTCGAAACAGGGCGTGCTCGTCCACCAAAATTTCAAGCCTCTAATGGTTAATCAAGCCTGGGTTGAAATGCAGGGTGCCAAATCGATAGAAGCAGTGCTTGCCATGGACTCAATCATTTCAATTATTCCGCCGGACAGTCGTATCAATGCCATGAGACGCAGCCAGAGTATTCTTGCCGGTGATACACCAAGCTTCAGTTCTGTGGTTGAAAACCAATGCTTTGATGGGAGTAAAAAACACTTCAACATCTACGACAACATCATTAATTGGGAAGGCGAGAAAGCGATTCAAGTGGTGATAGAAGACGTTTCCGACAAGGTGATATTAGAACAAGAGCTATTGCACCGCGCACTTCACGACGATCTAACACAAGTGTTCAGCCGCAGTGCCATTTACGATTGGTTAAAAAAACCGTTAAAAGAACAAACTGAGATGTCTTGTTTACTGTTGGATATTGATGACTTCAAAAAGATTAATGACCAATTTGGACACAGTGTTGGTGACGATGTGATTCGCACTCTCGCGAATACCATTAAGAAGCACGTCAAAGCCTTGAACGGCGTGGTTGGCCGCTGGGGAGGTGAAGAGTTTATCGTCTTCTTTCCAAAAAACCGAACGACTCATGGAACCATTCTCAACACGGCATACTCACAAGCAAAAATTGTTGGTCAACGTATTTGCGAAGAATTTCGAACCCATCAATTCTTGGGATTTAATCGCACCAAGTTTCAATCAAGCGTCAGTATTGGCATTACCGACAGCTGCATCGTTCGTACCAACAACTCCCTAGATACGTTGATTCGAGTTACAGACGACGCGCTCTATCGTGCTAAATCCAACGGAAAAAATAGAGTCTCAGTAAACCACGAAGGTGCATGTATAGAGTGTCGCTCGTGAAACAATTGCTAAGCATCAAGAAAAGGTCATTTAAGCCTATAAGTTGACCCAAGATTTTCTTGTTATTTTTAAGTTCTAGTTTACTATGCGCCACCCCAATTTTTTCAGCAAATGCTACAGGCAAACATGTCCGCCAACGCACTCTATACCGACCTATCCGGTTACTATGATTTAATGTGTGTCGATATTGACTACCAAGCGCAGAGTGACTGCGTTCGTAGGTTACATCAGATTTTTGGAAATAAAGGAAAAACACACCTCGACCTTGGATGTGGCACTGGACCACACGTTCGCCATCTTATTGATTACGGCTATCAAAGTAGCGGCCTTGATCTGAATAAACCCATGCTCGACATTGCTCAAGTTCGTTGCCCTGAAGCTAACTTTTCAGTACAAAATATGAGTAACTTTGAGGTCTCAGAACCGCTCGATCTTATCACTTGTTTCTTGTATTCCATCCATTACAACGACGGTATTGAGAGACTAAAAGAGTGCATTGCAAGCGTGCACCGAGCTTTGAAATCCGAAGGTGTCTTCTGCTTCAACGTGGTTGATAAAGAGAAGATCAGCAATGACTTGTTTGTTCGACATACAGCCAACAAAGAACATGATGACTTTACCTTTCGCTCAGGTTGGTACTACTCTGGCGAAGGTAGTAAGCAAATGTTAAAGCTAAGTATCGAAAAAACGACTGCGGGTGAAACTCAAGTATGGAATGACGAACACCCTATGGTGGCATTCTCGTTTAAGGAGTTGATCGAGATATTGAAGCCCTATTTTGAGGTTCATATTTTTGAGCACGATTATGACAAGCTGCTGCCTTGGGATACCAAATCAGGTAATGCGCTAATCACATGCGTGAAAATCTAACGGATACTAAAACTTAATCGGTTAAAAAGCACTCTCATAGCTAAGAACGAATAGAACCCATAGCGTAATCAAGTGGTATGGGTTCTTTTGTCTTATGGCAAATAGTAAGCATCTAATAACGAGATAAACTTCACCTTATCAAGCTCGCTAAGTTGATTAATGCCAGCCGCTGCTTTTCTTCCTCCGCCAGTTACAAAGCTAGAGCAAATTTCATCTGCACCTGTTCTATTGGATAGTGGTGCTCTTAGGCTAACAATATAAGATTCGCCATCTTGGTTTTTCGTTAATACTGCTTGTGCTCGGTTTGGATCTTCATTCACGATCTCATTGCCAAATACACCGCTGATACGTCTTGCCCAAGTCTCACCGGGCAGTTCAAACACACGTGCGACTTTACTTTCATAAACAGGCGCAAGGTTTGATAGTTGCTGGCGGTCATTTTGGTAAGCAGCTCGTAGTCGATAAAACACTGAGTCTTTGTCATCCAAAAGATCAAACGGATTCGGATATTGATAAAGGGTTTGGTAGAGCTCAACTGGCGTGAAGTGCAAATCGCTCAATGATGTACCGTAGCCGTTGTAATTAACCAAGGTACCTAGCTCTTCTAAGAACTCAATTTGTGATTGTTCGAATCCATTTTCATCAGCTAACTGTGCGGCCACTACTTTTAAATTATCACCAAAGGCCGCCGCGATTGCCCAAGCTACGTGTGCACCATTTAGCTTCTGGTTAATCAGTAAACTCGTGCAGCTCTCTGCTGCGGTATCAATCAGAGTATCTAAATGCTCAGAGGTTGGCACGTCCCCTGTCCGATGGTGATCGCAATAAAACACATCGATGTTGGCATCTAACAGTGAGTGCAATGCTGGCAGGTTCTTCTCCATCGACACATCAAGAACGGTAACGGAAGAGACATCATTTGAATTGCTCGGCTCTATGATTTGACTCGCGACTCGAGAAACCAACTTAATATCACGCTTTACACCGGTGACGAGCACGCTTTTTCTCGGTTCACTTAATCGCAGTTGTAACAACGCAATGATGCCGTCTGCGTCTCCATTGAATACGTCGTAGTGCATGCTATTCCTCTTCCGTAAGATTTAACGTTTATTTGAAACGCGCCAAAGATCTGGCTCACGTCAATGCGTTCGTTCATCGTTAGTCTGTCATCATTTAAGTTTTATTCCACAGATACTTAAGTCTATTTTGTAATGCCTTATTCTTATTTCTATCGATTCAGGCACTTGCCTATCCTTCAGGCACAAAAAAGGCGCGAATAATTCACGCCTTTGGTTTCTAAGAACTCACGCCTTGGGTTTCAAATAGTTCACGTATTTGGTTTATAGCTTGCTCTAGAAATCTTATGACGTCTTGAACTGCGCTACCGCTTGGTCCATATCGTTCGCTTGCTCGGCAACCTTATCCACTTCAACTAAACAATGCTGCGCCGAAGCGTTATTGTCGTTCGAGATAGTGTTCAACTCAGTTATTGAGTCGCTGACTTGCGCCATTACAGCACCCTGCTCTTCAATCGCTGATGCGATACGCTCAGAGTTACCTTGGATACTTTCCATGTCGCTTAAGATAAGTTGCAGGCTAGCATCAAGCTCTTCCGAATCTTTTAGTGTTAGATGACCTTGCTGATTGCACTCGCCAATCTCGGTCATCGAAGCGTTCATTTGGCTTTGAATTGCCGTCACAACGCTGGTGATTTCAGTGGTAGATTGATGCGTTCGGCTTGCCAATGCACGTACTTCATCAGCAACAACCGCGAAGCCACGGCCTTGTTCACCTGCTCGCGCCGCTTCAATCGCTGCGTTCAATGCCAATAAGTTGGTTTGTTCTGCTATGCCTTGGATGATGTTTACTGCATCACCGATTTGATCCACATGATGATTCAGCGATCTGATCGAATCTTGGCTGCTTGATAGGCGTTCAGACAACTGAGTAATGTTGCTGATCGTATCAACCACCACTTCACGGCCTTTATCGGCATTCACTTTGGCTTGATGAACGCCCTCAGCTGCAACCGATGTACTTTCTGAGATTTCACCGATTGTGAGTACCATCTCTTGCACTGAAGTAGTCATAGTCGAAGTGTGGTCAGCTTGCACTTCAAACTGTTTGATGACCGATTCAAGCTCATCATGCATGTTCGACGTACTTTGTGTCAGTTGCAGTGACTTAGATTGAGACGCCGCGATTAAGCCTTCCAGTTGGTCAAGCAACTGGTTGAAATATTGGCCTAGTGTGCTGAGCTCATCTTTGCCATCAATGTGTGAACGAATTGACACATCGTTAGAATCAACGATATTACGAATCACCGAGAGCAATGACTCAATCTTGCCGATAATAGAGCGGACAATTAACCAGCTGAACAGAATGATCGACACAAGTAACGTGACGCAAAGAATGTTGTTGATCAGCGATAGTTTGTCCATCTCTTGCTGGGTTTCTTGGTCTAATACGGTTGAGAACTCTTTAAATTGAGTCTCGATAGCGTGAGAACCCGAACGAGCCTGCCCAAGTAGACCTTCGTTATGCTTCAAGCCAATCACTCTTTTCTGTTCAACCACTTGGCGAGCTGCGTCTATCAAAGCAGTTGAGCTTCCCGCGTTAGAAGTAATAGACAGAACACTTGGGTCGAACTCGCCCTTTTCAATCAGGTCATTAAATAAGTACAGCTCGATTTTTTGTTCGGCACTGGCGCTAGCGTTTATGTTATCGAGTGCTGAATAAAACTGCCCCAGTAAACCTTTGTCTCGTGCTAACCCATAGACTTCACTGGCTTTTACCAAGTTAACAAAGCTTGTGTAGTAAGTTTCGATATCTTGACGCAAATGTGTACTGTTCGCTAAACCTAACTCATTAAGCACAGCATTGAGCTCAGATTCAGACGCTAAAAACTTGTTGTAGTTTGTATCAAACTTGTCGAGGTATTTCATATCACTACGTAATAAGAAATCCTTTTCGTTACGGCGAAGGTTGAGTAGTCGAACTTCAAGTTCTTTAGTGATTTGTTTGGCTTCGCTCATTTGAGCGGTGGTGTCTGCAAATTGTGATGTGGTAAACAACAATGAAATCATGCCGAAGATGGAGAACATCCCCAGCGAATAGAGCTTTTTCTTTATATTCATATACGTGGCTCGTCTTTACTAAATTAACTATAAGTATCTAATTGATCGCATCAAAGCGTGGATATACGGCTCGTACGATCTGGTTATTGTTATGATTTTTTTATCATTAATGGGCTCGATTTTTGCAACTTTCTTGCTCATCGACAATGACACCACTATTACATTCAAACAAGGAAAAGCCATTGTCATTAACGATAAATTAATCAATAACACAATTTAGCTACATGCACATTAGTTAGAGTATAAAACTGAGAGACAGATATTTGACGGGCCATATATCACCCCAAACCAAGACAGATAGGCATTGGAATTAAAAACTTTTGGTTTTCATTGATCTTAATGATTTTAATGACATTTTTTTGGCTCATATAACCTGCAAGAATTGGACTCCATATTACAAACTTCAACTTGTAGTTTTTAAACAGGAACCCTCTATTGATACTTTCGGACTTAAGTTTAAATGCCGTAATAAAAAATGGACCAACTCTATTCAAGTCGATCCATTTTAGGGTTTATCTGTTATCGTTTCACAACGACTCGTTAAGCATTCAAGTTATTCAGCATTACTGACGTTGTAGCAGTGTAATCTCATCATTCACCCAACCTAATAACTGCTTGGTCGCTTTGGACAAGACTTGGTTCTGTCTCACAATATAGCCAAGACTGGTGCTAGAGAAATTGGTCAATGGCGTAACCTTTGAATTCAGGTGCTGCTTGGTGGATATCGCAAACTCAGGAATGATGGCAACCCCAAATCCCGCTTCTGCCCAGTCAATTTGCGCATCCACACTCCCTACTTCCATTACCCTGTGGTTGGGTAGATTCAAACTTGGTAAACCTTCATCAATGAAGTCACGGGTTCTTGTATCGTGGCCCAGTAGAATCAAAGTGAGTTCTGTATCTACACCGTCTTCATGTACATCACTTTCTGTTGAATGATCAGAGTCTTGCCTATCCAAACCATCACCTAACGCACACCATGAAAGCTCTTGAAGCTTGGTAAAATAGAGAGATTCATTGTGTTGTTCTTTTGCGATAACGAAGCCAATATCCGCTTGAGCATTTTTAACTAAACTCGATGCCTGAGATGACGTGGTATTCAACAATGTTAAGTCGATACCCGGGTACTCCGCTTTAAACTTCTGGAACGGTCGAATCAACAAGAACCGGGAAATGATGTCACTCACAGCAATGGTTAACGTCCCTATTTTAAGGTCGTTAATCGCATTGAGATCGGCCTGACAAATCTGCAGTTCGAGCAACGTTCTTTGGCTCGTTTCCAATAACCTTTCGCCCGCCTGAGTCAATTGAAATGGGCTTCGCTCTATTAACTTGATACGTGTAAGTTGTTCTAACTGCTTTAGATGCAAACTCACGTTCGGTTGCGTCATATGAAGCGCATTGGCCGCTTTCCCAAAATGCTTGTACTCCGCAAGCGTCACAAACGTCTTCAACAAATTTATATCGAGCATCATGTCCCCTCTCTCATGTCACTTCCAACTGTAATGAGCGACAATCGCGTTACTCTCTACTACGAATTACGCCCACCTCGTCATTTCCTACAGTGAGGGACTACCCCAACCCGTCATTCCCTACAGTGAGGAACGAACGTGATAGGGAATCTCGCTTGTAGGTTAAGACTTTAAAGATATATGAAATACTTATCAAGATAATAAAGATAATTAATTTCTCTTATTTATTTTGCAGGACTAACATGATTTCTCAATCAGTCAGGAGAAAAATTATGCCATCTATTGTTGTTGTAGGCGCAAACTGGGGCGACGAAGGCAAAGGCCGTATCGTTGATTTTTTAGCAGACCAAGCTTCTGCTAGCATTCGCTTTCAAGGCGGAAACAATGCTGGCCATACCGTAGTAAACGACTTCGGTACATTCAAACTACACCAACTACCGAGTGGTATTTTTAATCCTGATTGTACAGCGGTTCTTGGTCCTGGCATGGTGATCAGCCCTGCTGCGCTAACTCAAGAGATCGCAGAAGTACAAGCGGCTGACATCAAAGTGAAGATGGCGATATCAGACCGTGCAACATTGTGTCTACCTTTACACGCGCTTGAAGACACGCTTGAAGAAGAACGTTTAGGCGATGGTGCTTACGGTTCAACACGTCAAGGCATCGCACCAGCGTACGGCGACCGTGTAATGAAGAAAGGCATTCTTGTGGGTTGGTTAAATCAGCCTGAGATTTTAGAGCAGCGCATTCAATTCCTGCTTGATTGGAAGATGCCTCAACTTAAAGCGCTGTACCCACAATGCGACTTCTCTCAGACTGCTTCTGAAATGACAGAATGGCTGCTTGAAGTGACTAAAGCTTGGCGCCCGTTCATTTGCAACGTAACTGAGCCGCTTAAAGCACTGCAATCGCAAGATGCGAACTTACTGTTCGAAGCTCAATTAGGCGCAGGTCGTGACCTTGTTTACGGTGAATACCCTTGGACAACTTCTTCAAATGTAACCGCCGCATACGCGGGTATCGGTAGTGGCTTACCTGCCCTGCGCCCTGAACGAGTAATTGCCGTTGCTAAAGCATTCAGCTCATCAGTAGGTACTGGCACGCTAGTGACTGCAATGGAAGAACAAGACAGCTTCCGCGAAAGCTCTAACGAATACGGTGCAACAACAGGTCGCCCACGTGATATGGGTTACTTTGATGCGGTAGCAACTCGTAATGGCGTTGACCTACAAGCAGCAACAGAAATCGCACTGACTAAGATTGATTGCCTGTCTGGTTTATCTGAACTTAAGATTTGTACGGCTTACTCAGGTGAGCACACTGAAAACCCAATTTGGCCACAAACGGCTGAACTAAAACCTATATATGAAGATATGGCAGGTTGGGATGAAGACATCACTGGCTGCCGTACGTTTGAGAACCTTCCTCAAGCGGCACAAGATTACGTGACTCGCATCGAAGAACTAATGGGCGTGCCAATTGTGATGGTGTCAGTAGGCCCAGAGCGTGAGCAAATGATCATTCGAGGTTAGAGCGATATTCGAGTATTTCAGCTAAAGCGGTTGTTTTGGCTGAAATACTCATTGATAAAAATCAAATATCATCAAATTTAATGCGACTACACATTCTTCTTATAATTCTCAGCCTGCTCTAGCACGCCTTTGTAAACATCATCATTGGCTACTGGTGGGAAGCCGTATTTGTGTAGCAGTAAGATTAAATCCACTTTCAACTTGGCTTTGATATCATCGCGCCCTGCCCAATCTGGATATTGGGCGACATTGTCTACGGTAGTTTTCATCTCCTTCGCCAGTTCGAGCATCTTGTCATCGTCGTAAGTGAAATCGTACTTCTTGCGCATGTGGTTCAAGATATCGAGGAACGCTTTCTCTTCTAGGTCGATGCCTAGGTCTTCAAACGAGCCCATTTCTTTCACGATATCAAAGATAATGTCCGTCATTTCTTGAGAAAAGGTATCGAACTCCTCACCATTCAACACATCATTTTCACGACGTTCGTTATACTGCTCCACCAGCGATTGGAAGCGCTTAGAGAAGTTCATCCCTTGTAGCTGGTTGACCTTCTTGAAATCGCTTATCGCCTTCTCTAGTAGCTTCTGAAGTAGCTGAATTTTGGTGTTAGGCAGCTTAATCTTGTTGATGCGAGCTAAGTAATCTTCGTCAAAAATATCGATAGCTTCGGCGTGCTCATCACCAATGGTAAAGATCTCTTCTACTCCATCGGCACGAAGTGCTTCTGCCACTAACTCACGAACGCGCTTATTCATTTGTGCCGTGTCTGGTGCATCACCTTTGGTTAGCTTAAAAATGATAGAGCGTACTGCGATATAGAAGTGAATTTGGTCGCGATCTTGCTGAGATAACAATTCACTACCACAACAAACATCATAAGCCGCCTTCATACGGCCGACTAAAGCCATGAATCGGGTTTCGCCTTTCTTGGTTTGAAGAATGTATTCTGCCGACTGATTAAGGCACTCTAGCTGCTTACACGGCTCTCCTGTGTAATAACCGGACGTATCGAACTTGTGGAACATCTGTCTTAATAGATCGAGGTTGTTCTTCACCTCAATGACAGAAAAACGAATATCTTCAAAGTTAGTCTCATCAGCCTTTGAATACATCGCTAAGGCTTGATTCATTCGCGACTTGATACCAATGTAATCGACAACCAGCCCTTTTGCCTTGCCTTCAAACTTACGGTTAACACGTGAGATGGTTTGAATCAGGTTGTGTTTCTGCAACGGCTTATCGATGTAGATAGTATCCAATTCAGGAACGTCAAAACCTGTTAGCCACATATCGACCACTATAGCTATTTTGAAATTCGACTTAGGACTCTTAAACTGCTGGTCGAGCGATTTTCGATATTCCTTTGTCCCTAGCAGGCTGTACTGATCAGGGTCATCGTCTTTACCGCGCGTCATCACCATTTGCACCATCGCAAGCGGCTTTAACTCTTCTTTGTCTTTTTCAGTCAGCTCCGCCCCTTCAGAAAGAGCACCATCAATCGATAGCTTTTCCTCGAACCATTCTGGCTTTAAGATTTTGACTTGCTTATAAAAATCAAACGCAATTTCACGACTCGCACAGACAAACATCGCCTTGCCCTTGATCGTGGAACCTTCTTTAACTCGCCCTTCATAATGTTCAACAAAGTCTTTCGCCAAAGCTTCAACACGGTCAGGGTCGCCAAGAATCGCGTTCATATTGGCAGAAGCTTTCTTGCTCTCTTCTATCTGATGTTCATTAGTGCCCGCTTCTGCGCACGCTTGGTAGTATTTCTCTACCTCTTCAAGCTTACTGTTATCAAGAATGACTTTGGCTGCTCGGCCTTCATAAACAATACGAACCGTAATTTCATCATTAACAGATTCTGTCATGGTGTAGCTGTCTACTGCATCACCGAATACATCAAGGGTGGCATCAATCGGTGTTCCGGTGAAACCAACGTAAGTCGCGCTTGGTAGAGAGTCGTGCAGATACTTAGCAAAGCCGTATGTCTCTTTCACATCGACGGCTACACCATCTTGATATTTGATCACCACTTTCTTATCGAGGTTGACCTGTGAACGGTGCGCTTCATCGGAAATACAGATGATATTAGTACGCTCTGAAAGCAATTCGATGTCTTCGGTGAACTTGTGGATGGTAGTCAGGAACACACCACCACTCTTGATGCCTTGTAGCTTGTCTCTTAAATCTTGACGGCTTTTAACTGGCACCACCATCTCATCACCAATGTAATCAGAAGCATTACAGAACTGTTTAGAAAGCTGGTCATCAAGATCGTTGCGGTCTGTAATAAGCACAATGGTCGGGCTTTCAAAATCGATGCTTTTCATCAATAGGCGAGATAGAAACTGCATGGTAAAGCTCTTACCACACCCTGTTGCACCAAAGTAAGTACCGCCTTTACCACTACCGTATGGCTTACGTTCTTTGTCGATGTTGTAGTAAAGCTTACGCGCTGCGTAGTACTGCGGGTAACGACAACAGACTTTTATCTCTTTCTTAGAGGTATCAGGGAAGAAGACAAAGTTCTTCACTACATCAAGTAATCGAGTTTGGTTAAACAACCCGGCAATCATGGTGTAGAGGGAATTAATACCCTCTTTTTCGGTAGACTCGTTACCCGTTACTTTGCGCCATGCGTAGAAGAACTCATACGGCGCAAACAGGTTGCCCATTTTGTTGTTCACACCATCACTGATGATACATATTGCGTTGTAGACGAACAGCTTAGGAATATCACGGCGATAACGAATGCAGATTTGCTTCCAAGCATCAAAGATGGTCGCGTCTTTCTCTCGCACAGCACTTTTGAATTCAAACACCACCAGCGGCAAGCCGTTCACATAAAGGATGCCATCAGGGATTCGAACTTGTTCATCGACACCTTCAATCTCTAGCTGGTTAACGATTTTATAGATATTGGTGTCAGTCGCTTTTAACCGATTTGTTTCTAGGTACGTAACCTTACCTTCAGCAACTTCTCTATCAGTATTATCAGGTTTAGATTTATTCTCTAGCAACGGCACAAACATCAAGCGTAAGGCTTGTGCCAAATGTCTTGTATCGATTAACTCAATATAGAGGTCTTTCTTTGAGCGGTCTTCACGCTTAAACAAGAAGCCATTGGTTAGCCATTGGCAGAAGGTTTTATTGCTATGGTACAAATCACTGGCAGGCAACGTTGAGATCATACGGACAATGGTGTCGATTTCGATCTCGGTGATACCATCGCCTCGGTACTGTTTGGCAAGGTAGCTGCGTAAGTCATCTAAGATGAGTACTTGTTCTTTGTCTTCACGCGCTATTTGTTCACCCACTGCGTGTGGGTAGCCTTGCTCACCCAATAGCTCAATAATGGCCTGTTCGAGTTTGGCTTCAGTAAATTTTAAGCTCATCGCCTTTTCCTACTGCTGTTTGACGTTGTTTATTATTTTCTAGATTGAGTTATTTGAATTTTATTTTGGTGCAAATCGGTTTTGTTCTGTCATCTGAGGTGTCTTTGATTCGTCACCTCAGATTTGCTTAATCTCATTAACTGAGAATTCCACCATCGTCATTTCTGTGGAATTAGATATATTTTGAATAATATTGCTGAATTAGAGCTAGCATATTGCGTTTACGCTTGTACGTGATGGCAAGCTCTGCGACCTGACGATAAAATTTCGCTAACTGAATAGGATGCGCTTTCAGCATATTTTCTAAACGCTTAAGTAGCTCTATCGCTTGATCGTAAGCCGAATTTTTGGTCTCTTCGATATAAAATGAGACTGCTCGCAGGTAATAATCCAGCGTATTTCCAGGTTTATCATCAACGATATGGTCAGCAAGCGAAACAAGCCCTTGTATCGATATTTTATGTTCGGCAACCCATTCGCACGCTTTGTCTAATTGCTGATTATCAATATAGAACAGCACCAAGGCATCCGTACGTTCAGAAACTAGGTTGTAACAATCTGGTTGTTGATAGGCGTTGATAAATAGCTGCTCGATACGCCAAATAAACTCAACATCATCAATTTGGTAATTGGCTTTAAACTTCGCTAGCTGTTGATAATATTGAAAGCTTGGTGATTGCTCTAATATACGGTTGGCTAATATCCATGCAGAATGGATTTCACCTAGTTCAACATAAAGACGGAACTGAGCTTGTTCACACGCACGAAGTTCATAATCGCTCGCCATTTTTTTCGCCTTAGCTAGCCAGAACTCAGCTTCTAATGGCTCTTTCTCGTCGAGAAAAATATCAACAATTTCAAGGTGGTTTCCACACGTTCGTGCTATTTTTTGCTTAATTTCCACCACTTCACGCCAACTTGAGCTGTGTTTCATTAACGGAGCGGCCCATGCGCGTAAGTTCCAGCCACTCTCATCTTGCGAAGCTTTATCTATCGCTTGGCGGCATAAGGTTAGAAAGTGAGTGTTAGATTTCCAAACCGATTCAAAATTTTCTTCAATCGCAGGGAATACATCAAACTCGTTATGGGTTAAGCGCTTAAACATCCACTGCGCTTTCTCTTGCTCACTCCAATTTAGATTTGCTAGCGTTTTTGGCATGTGTTCGTTAATCATGCTTTCAATGCCATAACGATCGCCATTGGAGTCATCAATTTGCTCTAGTACCTTATTCAACCGTTCAGTAAGGTAGTTAATTAATTTCCACTGCTGCTCAACGTTAAGGCTTTGCATTGATTCAGTGACCATGCTCAATTGAATTTCTGCTGAGTTGAAATAGCCATAACTTTCTCGCCAATCCCATAGCTGTTCACGTGGTAAGGCTTGAGTGACCAACTTTTTCAGCTCGCCATACGCGGCTGGCTTTTCGCGTATTTCAATTTTAGTCAGCAGTGCATTCCATACATACTCATCTTCTTCTAGGTATCCGAGTAGCATCTCTAACATGGCTTCTTCATCAAGGCTTTGAAGATACTTTTTTATGGTTTCTCGTTCAGTGTTTTGGTTTAACGATTGCTCTTGATCTTGAAGGCAAAGGGCAACCGCCACGCCATGTTTACACAGCATTTGATATTGCGCCGCAGGGCAAGTGCAAGTGCCAGTGAGCTCGCCCGTGAAATCGAGACTCACTTGATAATTGTGACTGCCTTTTACCTGAGCGGTCGCGGTGTTACCCATTAGGTTAAGCTTGCGCACTGCATCACAACGCGAAAGCAGGATGCCTTTTTGCAAAGTGCTTGTTTCACACAATGCAGTAAGTTCAGAAATGTTTATTTCACGAGTATTAGTTGCGTTCATTGTATTGTGCCTCCACCTGCGCTTTAACTTGTCCTATTTCAGTTTAATCTAATTCCCGCCTTCGTCATCTCAGAACCGAGGGACGAGGTGTCTGAGATCTCGCTTTTCACCACCACCAAAAACGAGATTCCTGATAAGTTCGTTCCTCACTTTCTGGAATGACGAAAGGTTACTCCACGATTGCTTTCACTTCTTTTACTTGCACATTTTCTAAGTCGATTTCGCCGGAAAGCAATTTAGGTAGAAGCGTGTCACGCAAAGACTCCAAGCTTGCATTTTGTGCATTATTGGAATCAACCTTTGACTGGAAAGACTGCATCATTTCTTCAAACTTTTTGAGTACAGGCTCACTAGGCGTAATCACATCGAGACGATATGCATTGTTTCGATTCAAACCCGGCACGGCAGCGTCCGTGTTCATGTCTTTCAACCCAAGATTTTGCACTACTAAGTGACAGTATTTCAGTGAATAACCTGTTTTCGGTTTAACGTAGAAGACTGTATCAATTGGGTAAAATGCTTTTGGTTCCCAGTACACCGAACCAACAGTACCTTTACGGCCAACAATGATTCCGGGACCTTCAATGAGGCTTTGATTATGGTATCCCGTTAGTCCTCCTGAACCATATACTGGAACATCGCCAGCAACGCGATCAGTTTTCTTAAGAGCTTTACCGTAGGCTAATTCAAGTACCTCTTTGAGCTGCTTAGGTTCCCAACCCTCTGGAATCAAACCTAACTCAGACTCAACGAGCTTTTCTGGGAAAAGCGAGGCAACTTCTTTTGAAAGAAAAGGCGCATCCATCCCTTTTGGCTGTGCACCATTCATTTTGGCTTTGACTGGGTCAAAATCGACAAACCAAGATTTGAAAAGCGTTTGTGCCATTTGCTCTAGGGTTTGGTTGATTCGATGATTGAGTCTGCCTTTGTCCCTGAGACTGTTGAGAACACAATTTAGCTTTAATCGTTCCTCAAGTGGGGGAATTGGAATTTCAATCTTATCTAAGTTAGCTTTGTTAAGTTTTGGCTGAACAGCGCCAGTGATGTAAGCACCGAGATTAAGAACAGAAAAGTAATACTCTAGATAATCAAGAATGCCGTCTTCTTTTTCTGAAAAAATATGGGCATGATTATTAACCCAAAACTTCCCTTTAGCCTGAAAAGCTATTGGCGTATTTCGTGTTCTTAAATTCTCACCATCTTCAGAAATCACTTAACAACCACCTACTAAAGTAGGTGGGTTAGTATTACGGACTGAAAGTCCGG